>CAJZJY010000079.1 GCA_916050055.1 uncultured Streptococcus sp. | reverse complement strand
AAGGAACGTGAAACGTTCTGCGGACGTTTGAGGAAACGCACGCCATTTCTGCGATTTCGAACTCAACTCCAGGAAAGGCGCTTAAGAAAAAACGATAAGGTTACAGACAACATCGTCTATACACCTTATCGTTTTTTATTTTGCTAAATATACCGAAATAAATTGACTCACAATCGTGAAGTAAACCAGCACAGATGTTAAGTCGTTAACGGTCGTAATAAATGGTCCACTGGCAATGGACGGATCAAAGTTGAATTTCTCCAATGCAAATGGAATACAAGTCCCTGTTAATGCCGCTACGAAAATCGAAGCAAACATCGCAAAGCCAATAATAGCACCAAGAACAATGCTACCGTGCCATAGACTCACAATCCCGAATACCATTACCCCAGAAATCAACCCGATACCAAAGCCTGTTGCCCCCTCTTGCACGAGTACTTTCCAGAAAGACTGTTCCTCTTCGTGAAGACCAATCTTACGAATCGCAACGGCAAGTGATTGCGTCCCTGTATTCCCGGCAGTACCTGTAATCAATGTAATAAAGATGGCAAAAATACTTGCTTGTTGAATTATCGGTTCATAATGTCTAAAGAGGACCGCTGTCACCGTCCCCATGATGAGGAGCGTCACAATCCCCGGAAGACGGTTAACAATCCCTGCCCACACGCCTAGTTGCGCTTCATCAACGTTTACCCCGGCAAGACCTGAATAGTCACTCGTCGCTTCTTCTTCGATAACGTCTAAGGCATCATCGACCGTGATAATCCCTACCAGCGTATTCGTATCGTCGACTACTGGAATGGCAAGGAAGTCGTAGTCTTTAATCGTTTGTGCCACTTCTTCTTGCGCATCATTCACGTGTACTGTTACGACACGGTCAATCATGATATCCTTGACGAGTTTTTCGTCTGGTTTCACGATTAAGTCTTTCAACGTGAGAATCCCTGTTAAATGATTTTCATCGTCAGTGACATACACATAGTAGATGGTTTCAGCGTCTTCGGCAAAACGTTTTACCGTTGACATCGCTGTTTTTAATGTATCTGATTCATGCACGTAGATAAATTCTGTTGTCATCATCGCCCCTGCAGTATCATCATCGTAGTTTAATAATTGACGAAGTTCTGTCGCCGTTTTATGCGGCATCAGACGTAAGTAGGTGCGGACATTTTCTTCTCCCACTTGCTTCAATACGTCTACCGCGTTATCAGAATACATTTCCGCAAGCATTCGTGAGGCATAGGCTTCATCCATCTCGCTTAAATACTCTTCAACATCCTCTACGTCTTCTTCTAGTAGTTCGAACACCATTGCCATTTCTTCAGGAGTCAGAAATTGGTAGGCTAATTTACGTTCTTCCAGCGTTAAACTCAAATAAATCTGCGCCTGGTCGTACGTATGATTCTCAAAGAAAATCTCACGGAACTGTTGTTTGTCTTCCGTTGCCAAGGTGTGTTGAATTTGCTCTAAAATATCTTCAAATTCATATACGATTTCGCTCAATGGTGATTCTCCTCTCTTTATTGCTTGTGAGCTTTAATCCACTCGTCCATATCTTTGGGCAGTGGCGCCACAACGGTAATTTCTTTTTTCGTCATTGGATGAATAAACGTGAGTGAGTGACAATGCAAGGCTTGACGGTCTAAAATCTCGTCTTTCACCCCACCATATAAATCATCTCCCACAAGTGGCGCGCCCATCCATGAGAAATGAACACGAATCTGATGCGTACGCCCAGTGTGTAATAAAATCTCAACAAGGTCCGCTCCAACAAGCGTTTCTTTCTTCCAATATTCAGTTAAAGATGGTTTCCCATCTTCTGATACACAACGATTAATAATCGAGCCTTCATGTCGGCCAATCGGCGCATCAATCATGCCATGCTCTTCTAAAGCTGCGGTGTCATGCACAATTGCTAAATACTTCTTCTCAATGGTTTTGTCTCGTAAGGCTTGATCCATCCACGCATGTACAACGCGGTGTTTGGCAAACATCATCACTCCCGTAGTATCACGGTCAAGACGCGTCACCACATGCGTAATTTGGTCCGCATAACCACGTCTCTTATAGTATCCTTTTACACGATTCGCCATCGAATGGTCTGGATGCAATTTCGACGGAATCGAAGCCGTTCCAACAGGCTTATTGATAATGAGTAAATAATCATCCTCATACAAAATATCAATCGGCACTTCACTTGGAATCACGGTCTCATGTTCTCCAGACGGCGGAATCACCATCGTTAGGACATCTCCAGGCTGCAAGGTCTTTAACACAATCTCATGACGACCATTCACGAGGAGGTCCCCATGTGTTTTTACATGGGCAAGAAACGTTCTTGAAATCCCCACTTCTTGTAAGAAGGACCGCATCATCATCGGATACTCGTATGGGTAATTCCACGTTAAAATCAACGGACTTCCTCATTTCCGCGGCAGTTCACTTCACGCGAACCGATAAACGCATCTTCCACACGATCCCAGAATGGTGTATGACGATACGCCGCAAACGAAATGCGCTCTCCACTAATCTGTAATTGAATTTCTTCAATCTCATTCGCATCATAAGTTAAATGGTCAATCGCCATCACCATGCCCTCTTTACTTTCAGGACGTAGTGTTAAGACATTATCTTTCGCAAAAATCATTGGCGAACTAAGAGTACGATACACACGATTATTAATCGACGCCATTTCTGTCATCTGCATCACTTCTGCACGCGGATGTACAACGGCTCCTCCTAGAGATTTACTGAGACCTGTTGACCCAGTTGGTGTTGCCACACAAAGCCCATCTCCACGGAAGTTTTCGAATAACTCGCCATTAATATACACTTCGCATAAAAGCGTGCCATTTACTTTACGTAAGGTTGCCTCATTCAAAGCTGCATAACGAATGACATCTCCGCTTTTAAACTTCACATTCACATCGAGCAATGGATAGCTCACATGCTCTCCTTTGTCTTGTTTCAATGACTCGATTAATTGGTCCACTTCGAAGTTTCGCCAATCCGTGTAGAATCCTAAGTGCCCAGTATGAATCGCCACAAAACGGATACGATTTAATTGATTGCGATAATGATGAAAGGCGCCTAAAAGCGTTCCATCTCCACCAACCGTAATCACGACATCAGGACTCACATCATCACGCTCAAAACACCCTTCTTGGCATAAGCGGTCGAAGGCATTCATGACTTCTTTTGTTTTTTCTGTTTGGTTTCCATATAAACCGACTTTCATCATGAGTCCCTCCGTTTCTTACGTTTACGCTGATTTTCCTTATTAATCGCAAAAATATATTGCGCTTCTTGAATTTCTTCTCTAATTTGAGACATCTCTTCATCAAGCAAGAACGCCGCTTCTGCTGCACGTTCTAGACGTTCATGAATCGTATCAGGGAATTCCCCTTTATATTTATAGTTTAATGAGTGTTCAATTGTTGCCCAGAAATTCATCGCTAAGGTACGAATTTGAATTTCCACAAGGATTTTTTCTTCCCCTTCGATTCGTTGCACGGGATATTCCAACACGATATGGTACGAACGATAGCCACTCGCTTTTTTATTTTGAATATAGTCTCGTTCAATCACGATATCAAAGTCATTACGCTGACGAATCAAGCGAACCACTTCATAAATATCATCCACGAACTGACACATAATCCGAAGCCCTGCAATATCTTGTACTCCTTCAAGGAATTCTTCTCTAGGAATATTACGAACTTGCATCTTTTCAACAATACTCTCTGGAGTCTTCACACGGCCCGTGATAAATTCAATCGGTGCATGCTTTCCTTCCTGACGATACTGACGTCTAATTCCCTTTAATTTAATTTTTAATTCCTCTATCGCTTGATAATACGGAGCTAGAAAGGCATCCCAATCTTCTACTAAGGGTGTTTCCCATGTTTCCATATTTTCACCTACTCTTTTTCATTTCCGTTCTCTATCATACCATATTTTATCAGGAATCATGACAAATTAAGGCGATTTTTTTCAAATCTGTCATAAAATGAGCTACAATAGAACACTAAAGGAGGAACGGTTATGCCAGAAATCGAAAAAGAGTTTAAAAACTTACTGACAAAAGAGCAATACGAGGCTATTGCGGGCGACTATCAATCAGTCTTTACAAAGGACGTCACGCAGACAAATAGTTACTACGACTACGAAGGTCTCCTCCAACAACATAAAATTGCCCTTCGCATTCGCATTGTCGAAGGAAAAGAAACCGGCGAAATTACGTTAAAGATTCCTCAAAGTAGCTTAGAGGTTCTTGAGTATACCGAAGTCCTTCCGGTAGACATTCTAAATGCGTATAACCACGACAAACAATTCGCGCTTCCAACGTCCCTTCAAGAAACATTGGAAAATAAAGGCATTACACTTCAAACTGTGAATCAAACGGCGCTTCTTACAACGCATCGATTGGAAGGTGCCCTTTCCGAAAATGAATGGCTTGTTCTCGATGAGAGTCATTATAACGGGAAGGTTGACTATGAGACGGAAATGGAAGTTCGTAGTCTCGAACTTGGCGAACCGGTATTTTTAGGCATTTTGGAGAAATACAAAATTGAACGACGCCAAGCAGAAAGTAAAATTAAACGAGCATTGTCCACGAGATGAGTACAAACGTCACTCGTTGTGCAAATTATTCTGACATTTCAACAAAATATGTTACAATGATGTTACAAAGTTAGTTAGGGAACAGGGGTGTAGGATTTTGAGTACTTCAAAAACAAAAAATCTATCAGAACACACTTCACACGAAAAGATTTTCGAATTATATTTATTCGTGAATCCATTGGGATCATATTGTTATCGCTGTGAAAATGAACTATTAAAATTTGTTCGTAATTCTGAGTTTAAGGTACATTACCAATTCGTAACGTTTCATAATTTACAAACGGTTAATCAATATATGAAAAACCAAAAGCTCGATGAAACGGACTTAGATTTAAGAAACGAAATCTATACGAAGATATATGATGCAGCTCTTTCGTATAAAGCTGCCCTCTTACAAGGAAAACGTCCTGGTCGTCAATTCTTATTTGAGTTGCAACACCAAATTCATCATCACAATCGTAAATACAGCAAAGAATTGTTAGATGAAATTTTAGATAATATTGAAATTGATAAAAAAATGTTTTACGAAGATAAAGCAAGTCCTGCTGTAAAAACAGCGTATGACCGTGACTTACAAATCGCTCAAGAGATGAATGTAATGCACACGCCTTCTCTTGTCATCTTCGATAATTCAAATCAATCTTACGGAATCTTGCTGGATAATAGTATTACGGCTGATACCATTAGTGAAATTTGTAATGGTGAGCCTCTTCCTAAATGTCCAGAAGTCAAACGAATAGTTGAAGTTCGCTCACGCCACAACTTAGCAAAAGTCGTGAATATGAATCGTTAACATGCAAAAGCTCCTCCATCCGGAGGAGTTTTCTTTATAGTTAAAAGGAAAAAGAGCTCACACTGTGAGCTCTTTTGTGTTATTGATGTCTGCCTAGTAGTTGAACTCGAAAAGGCAGAAACGACGTCCACTTCCCGTAGTATCCGCACGACTTGTGCCAAGTCCTTTGCGTTACTCCGGTCCAGTGATTCGTTTCTAAGCGCCTTTTCTCGTATCCT
>CAJZJY010000078.1 GCA_916050055.1 uncultured Streptococcus sp. | reverse complement strand
CATCTTTGCCTTTACGGTACTCGTTAATCTTCTCAAGCAACTCGTCAATTTGAATCCGTTTATGACCGCTCACAAGTAGCGTATCTACTGGTTTAATGCCGTACTCTTTTGCATGACGTTCAATCCAAGCTTTCAGCCGATTACGGTTCACAGATTTTGGATATAAATCTACTTTATTGGCTACGAATAAAATTGGGTTATCGCCTACAAAACGTTTCAAGCCAGAAATCATGCTTCCGTATAAGTCGAATAAATCAACGACAAAAACAACAAGCGCATCTTCATCGGCGATACTACTTAACATCTTTAAGAAATCATCGTCTGTTAGAGATGCTGGTTGTAACTCATTATAATTACGGAGTCTAAAGCAACGTTGGCAGTAGAGAGGGCCTTCACTTTCCAGCATTTTATTCAATGCACTTTGCGGTGTGTACCCCGTTCCTTTTGGATCTTCCGTTTGGATAATTGCTCCACATCCAATACATACATGCTGTTCCATGATTAATCCTCCTCCCATTTCTTATGATAAGACGCACCTTGTGTGACTACAAAAATTCCTTTTTCAAAGAAACGATTAATTCTTGTTTTCCACGCATCGCTTTCTTTTCTAGGTTTTACGATAATAGTTCTAACTCCAAATGTATTTGCGCCTAGAATATCTGTTAATAGTTGGTCACCTACCATGACCGTCTTTGATTTATCAAAATCCAGTAATTGTTGTGCAGCTTTGAAACCCTTGTGCAGTGGCTTCAAGCCAGGATACACGTATGGAACGTCCAACTTTTCAGCAGCATCTTTGATACGATGTTCATTATTATTCGATACAAGAACAATCTTGATGCCTGCTTCTTTTAATGAACGTACCCAGGCAAGTAAGTTTTCATCGATTTCTTTTTCATCCCAGCCAATTAGCGTATTATCTAAATCGGTTAAGACAACTTCGATTCCATTCTCTTGTAAGAAAGGAACGGTAATCTCTTGAAAGGTCTTTTTAAACCACGTTGGTTTGAATAGTGCCATAGTTCTCCTTCTACTTTACGTAAACGCCCTGTGCATCAATTTCGAGCACACGAATCGCGCAATCTTTCAGCGTTGTTTCTAAATACTTTTCTAATGTTTGTACAAAACGGTCTACATTCTCTTTATAGACAAACGTCATTACTGTTGGACCTGCTCCACTTAGGTAAGTTCCGCATGTATCAAGGCCTTCCTGCTTTGTAATCGTACGAACCTCTTCCATCCACGGAACAAGGGTTGAACGATACGTTTCATGGAATAAATCTTTTTCAACAATCGAAGAGATGACCTTCCAATCTTCCGTCATTAATCCAGCTACCAACACATTACTACGGCTACTTGCTTCTACTGCTTCGCCGTATTCTAGTGAACTTGGTAAAACACCACGGCTCTTCTTCGTTGATAATTGAACGTTTGGAATCACTGCTACCATTTTTATTGGTTCTTCCACATTCTTATGTACTGTCAATACTTCTTGTGTGTGAGGATCATAAGTAGCAACAACGACGCCCCCTAAGATTGCTGGTGCGACATTGTCAGGATGTCCCTCGAAAAAAGTTGCCCATTTTACTTTTTCATCATTAGTCAAATGTAAGTTGCCTAATACATTCGCTAATTCGATTCCTGCAACAATGGCGCTTGAACTACTGCCAAGCCCTCTTGTTAAAGGAATTTCACTTTCACAAACGAGTTTGTGAGGTGCTAATGTCGGGCACACTTTTAAAGCTGTTTCAATTATTAAATTTTCTTCATTTGTCGGAATCTCTTCTCCAAACGGATGAGTAATCACCCATTCGCTAGAAGCTTCTCCTACTTGAAGTGTTAAATATAAATTCACTGCAATCCCAAGCGAATCGAATCCTAGACCGATATTGGCTGAAGTTGCTGGAACTTTAATTGTTAATGCCATTACGCTTCCTCCAAGATTGGATAAATAGCGACTTCATTTAGATGAGCAAAAGCTTCTTTCACTTTGGCTAATTCACTTGCAGTTAAAGCTGTATAGCGAACTCCGAATCCTTCTTGGTTATTAGATACAACTTCTCCGCCTAGTGGTGCAACTTCCAAGTTTCCTTTTCCATAGACGAAATAAGAACTCGTCGCAGCCTCTGGACTAAATTCTACTAATGGACTTTCTACACGACCAAATGTTTCAACTGCACTTCCGTTTCCTTTGCGACGAAGCACTTCTACCACGTCTGCTAAGACACTAGTCGCTGTTGGAAGTGAGCCTGCTCCTTTTCCGTAAAATAGAACTTCATCCACTGCATTTCCTGTTACAGAAATCGCATTGTTTTCATAATGAACTTGCGCTAATAAATGATTTGCTGGTACAAAAGTTGGTGCGACTTCTAGAGAAACTTTTTCACCATCGCTAAGAGCTTTCGCAAGAAGTTTAATCGCATATCCATTTTCAGAAGCCATCTTCATATGAGAAGTTGTGACACCAGAAATTCCTGTTTTAGCTACTTCATCAAATGTCACATTCACGCCAAATGCTAAACGCGTTAAAATCATTAATTTATAAGCGGCATCGTGGCCTTCCACGTCGCTTGTAGGATCATCCTCAGCGAATCCTTTTTCTTGAGCGATTTTTAATGCTGCTTCATAGCTGAGCCCTTCTTTTTCCATAGAGCTTAAAATGAAGTTTGTTGTTCCGTTGACGATACCAACAATCGACTCCACATCATTCGTTTCAAAGTGTTGCACCATCGGACGAAGAACAGGAATTCCCCCACCGACACTTGCTTCATAGTACAAATATACATCTTCTAATTTAGCTAGTGTTGTTAATTCAACACCGTGAACAGCAATCAGATTTTTATTGGCTGTAACAACAGATTTTTTAGCGAGTAAACAAGCTCTCACATATTCATAAGCCGTTGTAATACCACCCATCACCTCGACCACTAATTCAATTTCAGGGTCGTGAACGATGTCGTTAATATTGTTTGTAAATACAACATCTGTTTGTTCCATCAATTCTGGGTCTCTTACTAACGCTGTCTTAATTTCAATTTCTTCTGGAAGAACTCGTTCTAATTTTGATGCATTTTTCTTTAAAATATTGTATACACCACTACCGACTGTTCCAAATCCTAATAACGCAATTTTCATTTATTTCAATCCTCATCTAATATATTGAAAAGCCACAGCACAGACACTCTGCGCCGTGGCTTTACTCACAGTTATTATTTTAATCTTGTAACATTTCAAAAATTTCAATTGTCACTAAATCAATATCATCAAATTGGAATGTTTGATTTGTTTCTACATCTACTAATTCAAAACTATTTGTTTCTTGATTAAAAGTAACGATAGCTTTTTCAACGCCATCTTTTTCGAAGCGACGCACCTCGATATCTGAATCTTGTGCCGCCATTGTTTGTAAACGTTGGACAATTGCCACCAATTGTGAAGGTTTCATATAATTACTACCCCTTTCAAACTTTCTTTCACTATTCTACCATAAAACCCATCTCTGATAGTAAGAATAACCACTCTATTTAAGAGTTTTTTATTCATTTGGTAGGTTCCAATATAATTTGATTAAAGCTTGAGTTCCATCGTCTGCAAAACCATCATCACAAAGCGTTTCGTAGAGTTTTTTCGCTTGTAATGTTGCTGGTAAAAATAGACGCATTCTCTCTGCTTCATCCAGTGCAATTCCTAAGTCTTTTAGGAAATGTTTTGCAAAGAAACCAGGTGAATAATCTTCTTTTAAAATACGTGGTCCGTAATTTGAAAGTGACCAGTTTGCCGCACTTCCTGCGCCAACTGTTTGTAATACCTTGTCCATGTCTAAACCTGCTGCTTTCGCATAAACAAGCATCTCTGTTAAGCCTGTCATCGTTCCTGCAATCATAATTTGGTTGGCCATTTTCGTATGTTGACCAGCCCCTGCTGAGCCTTGGAGTGTAATCGTCTTAGAGAAGCAATCTAATACTGGATATACTTTTTCTAATGTTTCTTCTGTACCACCAACCATCGTAGAGAGCGTTCCGTTTTTAGCACCAAGGTCCCCACCTGATACAGGTGCGTCTAGCGCTTCCCAAGAGCGTGCTGCAGCTTCTTCGGCGATGCGTTTTGCAAGTGTTGGTGTACTTGTTGTAAGATCCACCACCACAAGATGCTCTTTCGTTGACTTGAAGATCCCTTGATTACCAAAGTAAACTTCTTCCACATCTTTTGGATAACCAACGATAGTTAACACCACATCTGCAAGATTAGCAACTTCTGTAGGCGTATCGGCCCAAGTTGCTCCCTCTTCTAAAAGGTCTAATGCTCTTTCTTTCGTACGGTTATACACAACAACCTTATATTTTTTTAGCAGATGACGAATCATGGATTTCCCCATCACGCCTGTTCCGATAAATCCAATAGTATTAATGGTCATTTTCTTCATCCTTTAACTCGTTCGTCGAGAAACGTAAAAATTTCATGAGGTTCATAATATTATGAGAATGTTCTTGATTCCATTGATAGCCGTTAATCGCAGCCTCATAGAAATCTACAATTCTTTCTCCAAAAGTTTCAGAAGAAATTTCAGCTAATAACTGGTCTTGTAACGCTGAAACTTCAGCTTCATTCCCTAATTGGTTTTCAATATAGCCTAAGACACAATCCGCAATATCCGCATCTGTTTCAAATAACATTCCTAAAGCATCTGCTGTAATAAGACTGCTTAAGTAATCGTTCTTCTTAGCAATGACTGGAACACGGTTAACAAGTGCCTCTAGGTAAGTTAATCCTTGGCTTTCAGATTCAGATGCATTCACATAAAGGTCCGCCATTTGATAGTACTTATAAACCATTTCATTTTTGATTTCGCCCACAAATTGAACAAAATCGGTCATGCCAAGTTCTGTCACTTGCGCTTCCAATTTTTCTCTTTCAGGTCCGCCACCTGCAATACATAAGCGCACATTTGGCTTACTTGCTACAATGGCTGGTAATGCCGCAATCACAGCAGCGATATTTTTTTCTTGTGACAAACGACTAAGAGATAGAAACACCACTTCATCATCTGAATAGCCAAGCTCACTTCTCAAAGCATTAGCAACGTCTGGCTCTTGTGAAGGAACAACGACTCCCGTTGGAATCACTCGAACTTCCTGAAGCACTCCATATTCAATCAGCTTATCTTTTGTCATTTGACTTGGAGCAACCACTCCACTTGTTTGATTACAAAATGCTTTCGAGATATACGCCACATGACTTGGACGTAACACTTTTCCTTTTGCAACATAGTGTAAATATTTTTCATACATTGTATGGTACGTATGAATCGTTGGAATCTTCAACATCGCAGCAATTAATTTACCTGCCAACCCAAGACTAAACTCCGTCTGAGTATGAATGATATCCAATTCATTTTCTTTCGCAATTCGGTAAGCTTTACCTAGCCCTTGAATCGCCACACGACGATCCTTGAACGCAAAGAAAGGAATACTTCCCAATCGAACAATATTCTCTTCCGGTTCCGTTACCTTTGGATCCGTTGTTGTAAAAATAATTACCTTATGCCCTTGTCTTTCTAAATCCTCTTTTAATACACGTATTGAAGTCGCAACTCCACTCACTTGTGGAAAGTACGTATCTGTAAATATACCGATTCGCATACTTACCTCCTTAAGTTTGAAATAAACAAAATTATTTCTATTATCCTTTCTATTATAAACGATACACGCTGTAGTGTCACTAATAGCATATAAAAAAGGAAGCTCAGTTAGTTGAACTTCCTTACTTTCTAAAG
>CAJZJY010000077.1 GCA_916050055.1 uncultured Streptococcus sp. | reverse complement strand
CTTCGTTGAGGGTGGCTTTTGGCTTCCTCTTCAGAAATCTCTCCAGATTTTAACAGCTCTTGTACGAGAGTATGATCTTCTGTCAATTGTTTCATTTGAAAATTGCGATACAAATAAGCACGGCTATCACCGACGTTTGCAATTAACAATTCAGAACCGATTACTACGGCAACCACAATCGTTGTTCCCATTCCATCTAGCTCACGATATTGATTCGCTTTTTGGAAAATACGATCATTTTCGGCCTGAATATTTTTAACGAGCCATTGATAAGCGGCTTCTGTATCCGTAATACTTTCTTCTTCCCAACGTTTTCCCAAATGCGATAATGCCATAGCACTTGCTACATCCCCAGCATTATGCCCGCCGATTCCGTCACACACAACAATCATCGGCACGTTTTGAGTATTCAAAAAATATCCGGCAGCATCTTCATTTAAAGTACGTCTTTGTCCGACGTCACTTTTGATGGCTATCTCCATATTTTTCCTCCTGTTGCGAATTTATTTTCTTACCATTCTCGCAATGAAAAATCCATCTGTATGATATTCATGCGGTAAAATCGTAAGCATCGGATTTTCCTTTGTACAACCAAACTCTTCGATTGGTTGTAATTCGAATTCCGGATGTTCTCGTAAAAAGTTATGGACTACTTCTTCATTTTCACCCTTGTTAATTGTACAAGTTGAATAGATGAGTTTTCCACCTTTCTTTACCATTGTAGCAATTGCAGACAAAATTTCCAACTGTATTTTTGTTAATTTTGTTAAATCTTCACTATTTTTTGTGTATTTTATATCTGGTTTACGACGCATCAAGCCCAATCCAGAGCATGGTGCATCCACAAAAACCGCGTCAAAGCTTTCTTCTTTAAATAGTTCGCCAACTTTTCTAGCATCAAGTGCATGAGTATGAATTCTGTCTTCTACTCCTAAACGTTTTGCGTTTTGATGAATCTTGCGTAATTTATTCTCATGTAAATCCAGCGCCTCTACAAGTCCGCCCTCTTCAGACACTAAGTAACTTGCAAAATGAGTGGTTTTTCCTCCAGGAGCTGCACAAGTATCGAGTACCTTATCTCCAGGTTGAAGTTTTCCTACTTGGGCCACTAATGAAGAAGACTCATCTTGAACGGTAACCATTCCATCTTTGAATGCTTTCGACCCTAGTAAATCTCCTTCTTCAACAATCACTGCACGAGGAGACAATTTGCTCGGCTGAACCGTCACACCTTCTTCTTGAAGAAGAATTTTTGCTTCTTCAATCGACATCTCTGGATTTTGAATACGCGCACTTAGGTGAGGAGCAATATTTAAACTTGGGAAAATTTCTCTAGCCTCTTCTCCGTATTGTTCAAATAATAAATCCACAATCCAACGTGGCATACTATATTCAACACTCAAACGTTCCCGTTCATCTTTAATAGAAGAAACTCCATCGAATCCGGCACGTTGCACATTTCTAAGAACACCATTGACGAATTTCGCAATTCCTTGATGGCCACGTTTCTTAGCAATCTGTACTGCTTCATAAATGGCTGCGCGATCTGGAACACGGTCAAGATACGCCATTTGGTATACAGTCATTCGTAGGAGACTTAGCACCCATAGTTCCATTTTCTTTTGTTTCTCGATAAATGGTTTTAAATAGAAGTCTAATGTCAGTTTACGTTGAATGGTTCCGTAGAATAATTCCGTTAACAACCCTCTATCTCTTGCATCCAATTGATGTTTTTGTAACACATTTTGAAACGCAACAGTCGAGTATGCTTGATTCTTTTCTACATTCGTTAATAATTCTACGCAAATGTCACGTACATTACTCATGGTTTAATTCCTCAAAAGTGGCATCATCCTTCAACAATTCTGAAAATCCATTCATAAATGCCTTCGCATCCATTTGAGCTTTTCCTGCAGGTTGAAGACGTGTAATCTCAAGAACCGTTCCGCCTCCGCAAGCTACATACAAATGTCCGCCTTCTACAAATAAGCTTCCTGGTGCTTTATTGGTCTGTTTATCCGTTAAAGCAACTCCCCACATCTTCACACGGTTCCCATTTAAAATCGTAAAAGATGTTGGCCATGGACGTAATCCACGAACGAAGCAATCTACTTCACTCGCTGTTTTATTCCAATCAATTTGCTCTTGCTCTCTTGAAATATTTGGAGAGAACGATACTAGTGCTTCGTCTTGCTCTACTTCAGTAATGGTTCCAGCAAATAGCGCTGGTAAAGTTTCAATCAATAAGTCTGCTCCAACAACGCTTAATTTTTCAAACATACTAGCAACGTCATCTTCACCAGTAATTGGGATGGCGCGTTGTGAAATAATCGCACCCGCATCCATCTTCGCAACCATTCGCATAATCGTTACGCCAGTTTCTTTGTCCCCGTTCATAATTGCATAATGGATTGGAGCTCCACCACGATATTTTGGTAAGAGTGACGCATGAACGTTCACCGCACCAAAACGTGGGAAGTTTAAAAACTTCGTTGGCAAGAATTGACCATAAGCTGCTGTTACAATTAAATCTGCATCTAGTTGCATCAACGCTTCCAATTCCTGCGACCCACTTAATTTTTCAGGTTGATAGACAGAAATATCATGCTCCAATGCCACTACCTTCACAGGAGTTGGTGTAATCACCTTCTTACGTCCAACTGCACGGTCTGGTTGTGTGACAACGGCAATCACTTCAACTGTTTCATCATCAATTAATCGTTTCAAAACACCTGTTGAAAACTCAGGCGTCCCCATAAAAATAACTTTCTTCATTTTTCACCTCTATAAGAAATGTTGTGGTTCCATATCAATCGTCATGAGTAATTTCTTCGAACCCACTTCTTGTGTTTCCATCATCAGCTGTTCAAGAAACTCTTGCAGTTGCGGTTCGTTTTTATATTTCACAATAATTTGGAAATAATAACGATTATTCATTCGCGCAATCGATTTCGCAGTTGGTCCTAGTACAACTGCATTCGGCGACACGTTCGCCTTCAACGCCTTATGCACTTCAACGGCTTTCTTCAACGCCACCCCTTCTTCTTCACTAGAGAAAGTAATCATCGTTGTAAAGAAGTACGGTGGATAGTTGGCCATATGACGCATCCGCATCTCTGTTTCAAAGAATCGTTCATATTGATGGCCTTGCGCTAATTGAATCGCGTAGTGAGTCGGGTTATAAGTTTGGATAAATACTTCTCCTGGCTTATCCCCACGCCCTGCACGACCTGATACTTGAGTCAGTAGTTGGAATGTTTTTTCCGAACTTCTAAAATCAGGAATGTTCAGCGCCGTATCCGAATTAATCACTCCAACAAGCGTTACGTTTGGATAATCGAGACCTTTTGCAATCATTTGCGTTCCAATTAAAATGTCGGCTTCTTGATTCTCGAACTGTTTCAGAATCGCTTCGTGTTGTCCTTTACGTCTTGTCGTATCCACGTCCATTCGCACAATGCGAGCATCCGGGAATACTTCTTGCAATTCTTCTTGTACCTTCTGCGTTCCTGTTCCAAAATAACGAATTTGTCGACTATGACATTTCGGACAGAAATTAGGGATATGTTCTTCATGACCACAATAGTGACATTTCATACTTCTTGTATCCATATGAAGCGTTAATGAAATATCGCAATTTGGGCATTCCAGTACCGTTCCACAATCACGACAAAGTACAAATGAAGAATATCCACGTCGGTTTAAGAGTAAGACACTTTGCTCTCCTAGTTCTAATCGTTTTTCGACTGCATCTAGCAATGTCTTCGAAAATGATCCTTTTTGATGAACGAATTCTGTTCTCATATCAATCAAATGAACTTCTGGCAAAAGTTGCGCCCTTGCACGCTTCGTTAATCGTAGAAGTGTATACACTCCCTTTTGTGCACGCGCACGGGATTCAAGACTTGGAGTCGCACTTCCTAACACCACTGGACAGTGATGATATTCCCCACGCCAAATCGCGACATCGCGAGCATGGTATCTTGGAGATTCATCTTGTTTATACGTTGCTTCGTGTTCTTCGTCTAAAA
This sequence comes from uncultured Streptococcus sp., assembly GCA_916050055.1. Lineage (GTDB taxonomy): Bacteria > Bacillota > Bacilli > Lactobacillales > Aerococcaceae > Granulicatella. Next base: position 1,917 of record CAJZJY010000077.1, on the reverse strand, counting down.
TAATAATTCCGATGTTGTCTAATGGAGCAAAAACTGAAGAACGAGCACCGACCACAATGTCTGCTTCTTTATTCTTAATCTTACGCCATTCATCGTATTTTTCACCGACACTTAGCCCACTATGAAGCACCGCCACTCGGTCTCCAAAGCGTGACTTAAATCGGTCTACCATTTGAGGAGTCAATGCAATTTCTGGGACGAGCATCATCGCGCTCTTTCCTTTTTCAATCACTTCCCCAATCCATTGTAAATACACTTCTGTTTTCCCAGAACCTGTTACACCTTCTAACAAGTATACTTTCGATATTTCGGTATCGATAGATTCTTCTTTCACTCGGTCAAACGCGACTTGTTGTTCAGGATTTAACTGAAATGGAGCACTTTTCTTAAAGACTCTTCCTTTATAAGGATCACGGTTCACTTCTTTTTGAACAATCGTAATCCAATTACGTTCTACTGCGAATTTTAAATCAGCTGTTGTGAAATCCGTATCCTCTAAGAAACGTCTCTTTTCGATTTCCATCACTTCCATCGAAGCTAGTGTTTTTAAGAGCGCTACTTTTTTCTTCGCACGCGCAGAGATTGTAGGGATATACTCCTCGTATTCTTTCATCACGTAATTCAATCGGATCCAGTCTTCTGTCTTTACCTTGGCACGGTCTTTGACAAGTGTCTCGATGACCACAGCTCCTTCTTTCTTCAACTTCATTAGTCGTTTTACATGTTCTTGTGGCAGGTCATCGGTATAAAGCAATGTATTTTCGTAATGGAAAATTTCTCGAAATACATCTTCATGTTCTTTCGGATTCACTAACACAAATCGTTTTTCATAATTAGATTTCAACATCGCTGGAAGCATCGTTTGATAACATTGAATAAGGAAGGCATGAACCTTCTTCGATAAATACGCTCCAAGCTCTATCATCTCTGGTGATAAGACGGGATCTAAATCCATTAAATGCAAAATATCTTTTACTTCACCGTCGAAATCTACTTCGTCACTAAGCGCTAGTACGAATCCAGAAATACTTCGTCCGCCAAACGGAACTGCAACACGCATTCCTACTTCAATACTCTCTTGTAGATTTTCTGGGACATGATAATCAAACGGTCGATTCACTTGAATAACTGGAACGTCAACAATGACTTTTGCAAACATCTTCTCACCTCCAAAATAGTTTTACTACTTATTATACCATAATGCACTTTAATTTGTTGTCGCTTGCTCTACACTTCAAAACTACGAAAAGAAAAAAGCCAAGGGAGTTTCCCTTGACTATAAATTTGATTATACGTGTTCTGGTTTGCTGTCTTCACGGATTGTTAAGTCACCAGCAACTACTTCTTCCAACGCACGACCTACGTTTTTATGTGATTCGTAGTGTTCTAACATTGGTGGTTCATGGTGGTGTAATTCATGCGCACGTTTGCTTGATAAAATAACTAATGAATATTTTGAATCGATTTTTTTCAATAATTTATCGATTGATGGATATAACATCATAATAGATTCCCTCTTTCTACTCTTCTTCTAAAATTTCTTCTAATTCATCTTCGAACTCTTCAATGCTTTCCAAGTTTCTTTGGATGCGTAAATGTTCTGTTTGAATAATTGCTTCGATTTGTTGAACCGCATTTTCTACTTTGTCATTGACAACAGAGTAATCATAATACTTCATCAAACAAAGTTCTTCTCTTGCAACCTTCATACGGTTTTTAATCACTTCGTCTGAATCTGTTCCACGGTTTACGATGCGAGATTCTAGTTCATGCAAATCAGGTGGTGTTAAGAAAATAAACACCCCATCAGGCATTGCTTCACGTACTTGAAGCGCACCTTGAACTTCAATTTCTAAGAATACATCTTTTCCTTTGTCTAATGTTTCTTGCACATAATCTAAAGGCGTTCCATAGTAA
>CAJZJY010000076.1 GCA_916050055.1 uncultured Streptococcus sp. | reverse complement strand
ATTTCAGGGTTCACAACCAGCGCGCGTGCCATCGATAGACGTTGTTTTTGACCGCCTGATAAAAGCACACCCTTCTCTCCGATTAATGTATCGAACCCTTCCGCCATCGCCATAATATCGTCATACAATCCACAAATTTTAGTCGCTTCTACAACAGCTTCGTCAGGAAGAGTTGGATTTCCAAAACGGATATTCTCTTTAATCGACATCGCAAATAAAATCTGTTCTTGTGGCACATATCCCATAAGCGCACGCAAGTCTTTAATACGATAGTCTTGAATAGAACGTCCATTGATCAAAATCTCTTCTTTTCCTGCATCATATTGACGAAGGAATAATTTTAAGAGCGTTGATTTCCCAGAACCTGTTGGGCCCACAATCCCCAGCGTTTGCCCTTGGTGAAGGCTAAATGCTACGTCTTCTAATGTTGGCACATCTTCGTATTGGAAGTTGTGAATATCGACATCAATCTCACGAGCTTCTGTAATCGGCAGTGCGTGTGGAGATTCCTCTACTTGGCTTGTTTCTTCCATTAGTTTTTCAATACGACGATACGAAATACTTGCACGTTGACCGATATTCAGAAGCCAACCAATGGCTTGAAGCGGCCACACTAGCATATCTAAATACGTCATAAAGGTAATCATTTCCCCAACTGTGAATTCTCCGCGTTGGATTAAATATCCACCATATCCCAAACTGATTAAGTAGCTGAGACCCACGAAAATAAGAACAATTGGATCGAATAGATTATTATATTTTGCAGCGTGGTTATTCTTCTTCCATGCGTCTTCGTTCGTTTTCCAAAACGACGCTGTTTCTTTTTCACCATAACCAAAAGATTTCGTCACTTTTATCCCGGAAACACTCTCGTTCACATGATTATTCAGTAAGGAGAAAGCTTCTTGTGATTCCTTATAGCTCTGATGCTCTGCACGAACGACGATATTCGTTGCAATCGCAAGTAGTGGCAATGGAATAATCGCAACGAGTGTCATTCGCCAATCCAGCATAAAGAACATCGTCGCTAAGGTTACTAGTGCTGTAATCGAGGCATCGACTGCCGACATTACACCTCCGCCAGCAGTCATGACAATAGCACTCACGTCATTGGTCGCATGCGCCATTAAGTCTCCAGAGCGATACTTTTGATAGAAGCTTGGAGACATGCTTGTAAAGTGTTCGTATAATTGATTTCTCAGTCTCTGGCCTAACGAGTTCGCAGTCCCGAAGATAAAGAGCCGCCATACAAAACGAAGTCCGTACATGGCTACTGCTGAAAGGAGCAACAACAGTAAGTTCCATAATAAAGACGACATTGTGAGCGTCTTAAGGTCGATGGAATCGACAACTTCCCCAATCACTCTTGGCGGAATAAGATTGAATACACTGACAAGCGACAATGCAATAATTCCAATCGTGTATCGTTTCCACTCTAATTTAAAAAACCATGATAATTTCTTTAATAAATACATTTCTCTCTCCTTTCACGCGTCTATCTATTGTACTATAGTCGTCTTTCTATTTCATATGATATGTTCTAAAAAAAGACAACCCTTCTCCAGGTGGAAAAGGATTGCCTAAGGACTTTAATTTTTCTTTTGTGTTTGCGGATAAATCCATAAGAAGATAACTAATGCAATGACTGCTAGTGTCGTTACAAAAAGGATACTTGTTCGTCCTGCTGTTACTAAATTCGAATCAAACGAGCTGAAAATACGAGCGATAATCGTTGTCGAAATCGCACCAGTGAACTGTTGTAAGGTATTCACAATACTATTTCCGTCCGCTTGAATTTCTGGTTTTAACTGAGCTAACGAATACGTGACGTTACTTCCCATTACAAAGCCAATCCCTGTCATAAAGATGACGTTGAGGGCTAATAAAGGATAAATCGTTAATCCTGGGAAGAAGAAGCTGATAGAAACTCCTCCAATCACTGCAAAAATTAATCCTGTTAAGATTGGTTTTAGCGGACCTGATTTATCATACCAGCGACCAGATAAGGCTGAAAGAACAGCTACCATCGCAGCTCCTGGGAACATAAAGAGCCCTGCCACTGTGGCTGTTTCACCCCACGCTAATTGAATGTAGTTTGGATAAATAAAGGATAATCCAAGTACAATTCCTTGGAAAGCCAAGACGATATATAATGTTGCGTTGAACGTCGCAAATTGGAACGGTTTAAACGACAAGAGCGCATTTTCTCGGTTAAAGTAGAAGAACGCCGCAAATGCCACGACCACTACTCCAAGATAGAGGACTGATAAATGTTCAATCGCCATTAGTAAGCTTGCAAGGCCAATTCCTAATGTCACAAACGCCATTAAGTTAAATGGTTGTTTCTTAGGAGATTCTTCTGTTGGAATCGCCCAAAGTCCCATCACTAACGAGAACACTAAAAATGGAATCAATGCGAAGAAAATCGCACGCCATCCAAATGCGCTTGAGACAACCCCGCCAAATGTTGGTCCAATTGGTGGCGCTAGTGCAGTTGTCATTGCACCAATCCCAATGACAGTTCCATGTTGATGCAGCGGCACTTTAGATAATACGATATGGAACATTAACGGAAGTGCAATCCCGGTTCCAATCCCCTGCATAAAGCGTCCGAGTAATAAAATTATTAAGCTTGGTGAAATACAGTCAATTAAGACCCCACCAATAAATAAAAGGTTCGATGCCAAGAAGAGTTGGCGAATCGTGTAATTTCGTGTTAAATAAGCCGTAATTGGCACGACAATCGCAATGGCTAGTAAGTATCCAGTTGTTACCCATTGAATCCCTGAAGAATCCGTATTGAATTCTGTCATCAGTGTCGGGAAGGTAACGTTCATTGCGGTTTCAATCAACACGCCACAAAAGCTCATAATCGCCGTTGCGACTACTGCTGGAATGACATGCCATGTTTTCGTTTGGTTTCCCATTGAGTTCTCCTTTCTTTGCGTTATCATCGCCATAAAAAAACCGCAACCTTACGAGTTTAGTAAGATGTTGCGGTTTAAATTATTTTATAACGCTGTTTCCTAACGTTTTTTCTTTAATTTTTTCAATTTATTTTGTTTTTGACGGCGTGCGTATTGTTGCATACCGATTTGAGCGAGTTTGTTTCCACGTCCGCCCATGCCCATTTGGTTCATCATACCTTCTAGGCCTTTCATATTACCATTAGACATTTGGTTCATCATCTTCTTAGATTCGTTGAACTGTTTAATTAAACGGTTCACTTCTGCTAAAGGACGAGCCGAACCTGCCGCAATACGTTTACGACGAGCTTGTGATAAGATATCTGGGTTTTCACGCTCTTGTGGAGTCATTGATAAGACAATTGCTTTCATACGAGCTGTATCTTTTGGATCCACTTTTAAGTCGTTTAGACCAGCCATTTTATTTAACCCTGGAATCATCTTCAAGATGTCTTCTAGTGGTCCCATCTTATTCACTTGGTCTAATTGGTCGATAAAGTCATTAAAGTCAAAGGTGTTGGCTTTAATTTTATCTGCCATCTCTTGTGCTTTGGCTTCATCGAAGTCTTGTTGCGCCTTCTCGATAAGGGTCATCATATCCCCCATACCAAGAATACGAGAAGCCATACGTTCTGGGTAGAAGATTTCGAAGTCTTCTAATTTTTCCCCACGACCTGTAAACTTAATTGGTTTTCCTGTAACTGAACGGATAGATAGAGCCGCACCACCACGAGTGTCCCCATCAAGTTTTGTAAGGATAACCCCTGTGATGTCCAAACGTTCGTTAAATGTTTGAGCCACGTTTACGGCATCTTGCCCTGTCATCGAGTCGACAACGAGTAGGATTTCGCTTGGATTTGCGACTGCCTTGATGTTTTGTAATTCTTCCATCAAGTTTTCGTCAATATGCAAACGACCGGCCGTATCGATAATTACTAAGTCGCGCCCATCGATTTTCGCTTTTTCAATCGCTTGTTTGGCGATTTCCACTGGGCTTACTTGATTTCCAAGTGAGAACACTGGGAAGTTTAATTGTTTCCCTAATGTTTGTAATTGGTCAATCGCGGCTGGACGATACACATCGGCAGCAACGAGTAATGGGCGTTTCTTTTCATGTTTCGCCATGAAAGAAGCGAGTTTCCCAGCAGTCGTTGTTTTACCGGCCCCTTGAAGACCGACCATCATCACTACCGTTGGCGGTTTAGCTTCGAAACGGAATGGCGTTTGTTCGCCACCCATTAATTCTGTTAATTCTTCGTTAACGATTTTAACGACTTGTTGTGCTGGTGATAATGCTTCAAGCACATTAGCCCCTAATGCACGTTCGTTCACTTTACGCACGAAGTCTTTTACAACTTTGAAGTTAACGTCGGCTTCTAAAAGCGCAAGACGCACTTCACGCATCATTTGTTTTAAGTCAGCTTCCGTAATTTTTCCTTTTCGTGAAACGGAAGTCATCGCATTTTGCAGACGATCTGATAATCCTTCGAATGCCATAATTTCACTCCTTGAGTTTATTTATTCATCTCTTGTAATTTTGAAACGATTGAAGCAAGCTGTGTTGCCTCAGGATAGTTCTTTTGAATCTCTTTTTCTAATTCATCATAGTGCTCTTGGCGTTTATAGAAATCAGCTACGAGATGTAATTTCTCTTCGTAGTTTTCTAATAACTTTGCCGAGCGGCGGATATTATCATATACTGCTTGACGGCTCACGTCAAATTCTTCGGCGATTTCACCAAGCGAATAATCATCCCCATAATAGAGCTCCATATATTCGAGTTGTTTATCGGTTAAAAGGCTGCCATAGAACTCTACAAGCAAGTTCATTTGCGTTGTTTTTTCTAATTCCATTCATTGCCCTCCCTTAAACTCATATCCTTTATTATAGCAAAGTTCCAGTCTTTTCGCTATTAAAAATAAGCGCTAGAATCACTTCTAACGCTTTTTATAAGCTTCAATCAACGTTTCAATTTCCTCTAGACATTTTGCAAAATGAATTTGACTTCTGTCATCTTCGCTCAGTAAGTTCGTTTCCACCATTTTATCGAAAAAGGCTTCTAAATGGTCATAGTAGCCTTCCATATTATAGAAGATACAAATGCCATTCGTTTGGCCTACACGTACCCAAGAAACCACCTCTGCAATTTCTTCGAGGGTACCAGGACCTCCTGGAAGCGCAATGTACACTTCACTGAGTGCGATCATCTGATTTTTACGCTCGGACATCGTATCTACAATATGGAGCTTCGTGATATCTTGTTTCGCAATTTCACGGTCTACAAAAAACTGCGGCATCACGCCAATGACTTTACCGCCTTCATTCATCACGGCAGTCGCAACAACTCCCATTAGTCCAGTATTTCCACCACCATAGACAAGCGTGTGGTTGTTTTTTGCTATCCATTTCCCCAGTTCTTCTGTCTTTTTGTCAAATGCAGGGCAATTACTTTGGCTTGCCGCACAATAAACTGCAATATTCATATGTTCTCCTTTAAAACAAAGAGGCGTAATCTCTTACGCCCCTCCACTCATTTTTATTTAAACGCTGCGATAATTTCGTCAGCGATATCTTTAGAACAGATAACACCTGTTGTCTTTTTGTTAGGAACTAAGAAGTCCACTTCTTTTCCATCCACTGTACTGTAGTGTAATCCTAATTCTTTAGCAATAACCATTCCTGGTGCGATATCCCAAGGTGCTAATAATGTAGAAACATACGCTACAGATTTTCCTAAAATTACTTGAATATGCTCGATTGAAGAAGCACCGTAAGTACGAGTAACCATTGCTTTACGAATCATTTCTGCTTCTTTTTCAGTCGCTTCTAATAACATAAATCCATTCACGTTAATTGAACTGTCGCCAATGCTGTGGATTTCAGGAGTTGAAAGACGACGACCGTTGCAGTACGCACCGTAATCTTTAATACCGTATACGAAGCGATCGCGCATCACATCGTAAATGTAGCCTAATAGACCTACACC
>CAJZJY010000075.1 GCA_916050055.1 uncultured Streptococcus sp. | reverse complement strand
TAAACTAAGAAATAACATAAAAACTCTATTCCTTAAAAATTGGAATAGAGTTTTTTAATGAAGAAATATCGATAACTGTTCTCATTTAGAATAAAAAAACATGAAAATGGCCACCGCTTATGAACATTTGAAAAAGATTGAAAAACCCAGAAAAAATTAACATTTTTGCAAATGATATCGTTTGCTTTTTTTAGATGTAATGTGTACGATATAGAAGTATAGATAATAATAATTCTTATCTAGCACAAATAAACAAACAGGTTTATAGGAGGAAAATACATGAAAGTTGTAGTAGTTGGATGTACTCATGCGGGTACTGCTGCAGTTAAAACAATTTTAAATGACAATCCAGGAACAGAAGTCGTTGTATACGAAAGAAATGATAATATTTCATTCTTATCTTGTGGGATTGCCTTATACGTAGGAGGCGTGGTTAAAGACCCTCAATGACTATTTTATTCAAGTCCAGACGAATTAGCATCATTAGGAGCTACAGTTCGTATGGAACATGATGTAACAAGCATCGACACTGTTGGTAAAACATTAACAGTAAAAGACTTAAAAACAGGTGAAGAAAAGACTGATTCATTTGATAAATTAGTGTTAACAACTGGATCTTGGCCAATTCTTCCTCCAATTCCAGGACGTGAATTAGAAAACGTTCAATTATGTAAAAACTACAACCAAGCGAAAGAAATCTTCGCTAAGAAAACTGACAAGAAGAAAGTTGTTGTTGTCGGTGGTGGATACATCGGTATCGAATTAGTTGAAGCATTTGCTTTAGAAGGTAAAGAAGTAACATTAGTAGACGGTTTAGACCGTATCTTAAACAAATACTTAGACCCAGAATTCACTGATATCTTAGAAGAAGACTTACGTGCACGTGGCGTTCAAGTTCGCTTAAACGAAATGGTTAAATCATTCGAAGGTGAAAACGGCGTTGTAAACAAAGTTGTAACTTCAGGTGGAGAATACGAAGCTGACATGGTTATCTTATGTGTTGGTTTCCGTCCAAACAACGACTTAGTGAAAGACCAATTAGAAACATTGCCTAACGGTGCTATCATCGTTAACGACTACATGGAAACATCTGTTAAAGATGTATATGCTGCAGGAGACAGCTGTGCTGTTAACTACAACCCTAACGAAGGACATGCATATATTCCATTAGCAACTAACGCTGTACGTATGGGTTCATTAGTAGGTAAAAACATCAACGGTCACAAAGTGAAATACCGTGGAACTCAATCAACATCTGGATTACACTTATTCGGATGGAACATTGGTTCAACTGGGGTTAACGTAGGTAGCGCACCTCACTTTGGATTAGATGTACGTTCTGTATACGTGGTAGATAACCACCGTCCAGAATTCATGCCAACATACGAAAAAATCTACATGAAATTAGTTTACGAAGTAGGTACAAACCGTATCGTAGGTGGACAAGTAATGTCTAAATACGACTGTACAGCTTCTGCAAACACATTGTCATTAGCAATCCAAAACAAAATGACAATCGAAGACTTGGCTTATGTAGACTTCTTCTTCCAACCAGTATTTGACCGTCCATGGAACTACTTAAATATCTTAGGACAAGCTGCTGTTGAACAAGAACGCGTATTAGCAGAAGGTAAATAATAACTTTTAGAAAAGAGGATGCTTGCATCCTCTTTTTTGATGTCTGAATCTCAAGATTTACTTTTAAGTGAATTTTGAGATTTTTTTGTAATGAAGAGGAGTCGTTAATTTTTTAGAAAGGGTAAAAATCACTTCTTTCAACAAGAAAAAAGCAGGCAATTATGATACAATAAATAAGATATAATAAGAGTATTGTGTCTAAGGTTTTAAGGAAAGGGGAGGAAGGTCGTGCAACGACTGAAAAAGTTTGGAACAAAGCTTTGGCAGATTTTTCAAGAAGATTTAATGCATGTGAATATTGGTGTTGAATCCGCAGCAATGGCATACTATATGTTATTGTCTGTTATTCCAATGGTTATGCTAGTTGCCAATATTCTTCCATTATTACCTATTCCTATCGATGTAATGTTTAAAACATTAGAAACAATTTTACCGGACAACATCACTGAAGTCCTATTTCCAATTCTTCGAAATTACTTAGGGACCTTCAATGGGGGCGCACTTTCTATTGGTTTAGTGATTTTATTCTGGCCGGCTTCTCAAATGTTTAGTAGTATTCAACGCTCGCTAAACGTGTTATACGGGGCACCAGTGAGAAGAAATTTTATTTTTGAACGATTCTTTGCCGTTGTAATTGCGATGGCAGCTATTTTAATCGTATTTGCGGTGTCGATTGTCTTTATCTTTGGAGAGCAAGTGTTACGATTGGTCGGGGAATTTTTCTCGCTCAATTTAGCATCGGTTATTTTAGATCTTTCGTTTTTAAAATGGGGACTCTTATTTGGAACCGTCTTTTTATTGATGAGTTTTATGTACTTTTCAATTCCTAATGTGAAATGGTCATTCCTGTATGCTTTTCCAGGAGGATTATTCACAACCGTTGGATTTGTATTAATTTCGCAATTATTCTCGATTTATATTCATTACGCAGGTCGCAATTTTACGGCCAATGGTGCGTTTGGAACATTGATTATATTTATGATTTGGCTTTATTTTATTGCCAATGTAATGATTTTAGGGGGCGTGTTGAACGTGATTGTTTATCGCTTTAGACACCCAAAACAAGACACTGAAGGAGTAACGGATGAAAAAGAAAAACTTAATGTATGACGATAAAGATTCACGAATCGACTATGGCGTCATCCTTCCTGTATTATTATTAGCATTTATTAGTATCGCAACTTTATTTTCGACAACGTATTTAATCGCTGGAAATAGCTCTCTTCGAATGGTACTCATGCAAGTCGTATGGTATATGGTAGGGGTTGTGGCGATTGTCGTCATTATGCAATTCGATTCGGAGCAGTTATGGAAACTGACAACTTGGGGATATATCCTTGGACTCCTCATGTTACTCGCCGTTCTGTTCTTTTATGACAGAGCAACTTATGCCGATACAGGTGCGAAGAGTTGGTTCAGATTTGGAACTTTCTCATTCCAACCTTCCGAGGTCGTAAAAATCTTCTATATTTTAATTTTGGCAAAAGTAGCCACTTCTCATAATATGAAGACAAAATATAAGACGAATCATACGGATTGGCAATTATTCGTGAAGTTGATTTTATGGGCAGCACCAGCATTAGTACTCGTTATTTTGCAAAATGACTTAGGGACAACACTTGTATTCTTAATGATTCTGGGTGGCGTTTTGATTATGTCAGGGATTAGCTGGAAAATCTTACTTCCAATTATTATTGTGGTTGGATTAATCGGAGCGCTCCTTATTTACTTAGTAGTGTACAACCGTCAAATCTTATTAAATATTGGATTTAAAAATTACCAATTCGCGCGTATCGATTCATGGTTAGATCCATACGGAGACCAAGGTGGAAATGGATACCAATTATTCCAAAGCTTGAAGGCTATTGGTTCAGGGAGAATGCTTGGGAAAGGGTTCGGCGTATCTGATGTATATGTACCAGTTCGTGAATCTGACTTAATCTTTGCGACAATCGGAGAGAACTTCGGATTCTTAGGTGGAACATTCCTAATCGCCATTTACTTTATTTTGATTTATCAAATGATTCGTGTCTGCTTCGATACGAAAAATGAGTTTTATACGTATATCGCAACCGGCGTTATCATGATGATTTTATTCCACGTGGTTGAAAATATCGGGATGACCATTGGACTCCTACCTTTAACGGGGATTCCATTACCATTTATTTCTCAAGGGGGATCAAGCTTACTTGGAAATATGATGGGGATTGGCCTCATTATGTCGATGCGTTATCACTTTAAGAGTACAATTTTTGAAGATGAAGATGCTGCATTTGGAGCGAATCAACAAGATGCAACCATGTTACGTTTACGTCAGGAGGATGGAAAATGATTGTATATGTTCACCCAAAATGTACGACTTGTAAAAAGGCGTTAAAATGGTTTGAGTTAAATGATGTAACCTTCGAACAAAAAGACATTCGTGAAACTCCACCAACAGCCAAAGAACTATTGAAAATTAAAAAGGCTCAAAATTTAGAGTGGAAGAAAATGGCAAATACGAGTGGTGAATTGTATCGCTCACTTGGCCTAAAAGATAAACTTCCTGAAATGAGCGATAAAGAAGCGTCAGAGCTTCTTGCTGGAAATGGTATGCTCATTAAACGTCCACTTGTGTTGGATAATGGGGAAGCTACATTCGGTTTTAAAGAAGAAGTTTACGAAGAGAAATGGAAGAGATAAGATGAAGAAATATAGTGAAAATGGATTATGGATTAAACAAGACGGGTCAGAATATGTAATTGGACTTTCACCAAAGGGTCAAGATGACTTAGGAGACGTAAGTTTTGTGGAATTATTAAAGAGTGAATCAGTTACACCAGAAGATTCAATTATTAGTGTTGAAGCTGCAAAGGCAGTGACGGAATTACTTTCTCCACTGAGTGGGACAGTCGTGGCTTTCCATGATGAATTAGAAGAGAATCCAGAGTTCTTAAATGAATTAGAAGAAGAAAAAAACTGGATCGTTCGTTTAAATGGAGTAGATGAAGCGGCATTCAATGCTTTATTGGATGAAGACCTTCCGTGTGAACAATGTGAAGTGAAATAAAAGATAAAAAAGAAAACTACGAGTTCTCAGCGAGTGAGAATTCGTAGTTTTTTATTATGCATGTTGTCTTAAACGATTTACACGCTCCACAAAGTTATCAAATAAACCTTGCATCACATTGCTATCTTCAATTAATAATTCAGGATGCCATTGAACGGCAACTACACTTTGGTCAGCTGATTTAGACTCGAACGCTTCAATCAGTCCATCTGTACTCCAAGCAACTGGAACAAAGTCAGAGGCCAATTGTTTAACCGCTTGGTGGTGGTAAGAGTTCACTGGGGTCGTTGTTCCAAGAACGCGAGAAAGCTCGCTGCCACTTGCGATTTGAATCGTATGCGTTGGTTGGCTTGGCATTGTTTTTTGTGTATGTTTTACAGAGATGTTTTCGTATTGTGATTCGATATCTTGGTAGAGTGTTCCACCAAGAGCGACGTTTAGAATTTGTAAGCCGCGACACACTGCAAAGATTGGTTTGTGTTGTCTATAAGCTTCTTTAATGAGCTCAATTTCAAACGCATCACGAGCAGGATAAGTACGTGCCAGGTTTAAGTGCGGTTCTTCACCGTACAATAATGGAGAAACGTCTTGTCCACCCGCTAATAGAAGACCATCAACCCGTGAGATGAATTCTTTTGCTAATTCTGGGTTACTGATGGGAATGATGACAGGAATCGCTTTTGCCTTTTCAAGACCACGGACGAAACCATTTGCTGCATAAGATAAAATGTAGCGATCTTCTTCCGTATTATCTTGGCGATGATTTCCTGCAATACCAATAAGTGGATAAGTTTGCATGTGCATCAGCCTTTCTTTCAAAAATATGTTCCATCATACCGCATTTTCATGAAAATGAAAAGCATTATTACATCATTTCAAAGCGCGGCTATTTGCGAATCGTTCTCAATTAGGATAAAATATAACAGAATAGAATGATTATAAAGGAGAATGAATCGTGGCAACTTTAGAGATTAAAAATCTACATGTATCGATTGAAGACAAAGAAATTTTGAAGGGCGTTAATTTAACGATTAACACTGGAGAAATTCATGCAGTCATGGGACCAAACGGAACAGGAAAGTCAACGCTTTCTGCAGCGATTATGGGCCACCCAAGTTATGAAGTAACAGAAGGAGAAATCCTATTAGACGGCGAAAATGTCTTAGAAATGGAAGTAGACGAACGCGCTCGCGCAGGTCTATTCTTAGCGATGCAATATCCAAGCGAAATCGTTGGGGTGACAAATGCAGAATTCATGCGTTCAGCTATCAATGCTCGTCGTGAGGAAGACGATAAAATGGGAGTTCGTGAATTCATCAAGAAATTAGATGAAAAAATGGCCCTTTTAGATATGCCAGAAGAAATGGCAGA
>CAJZJY010000074.1 GCA_916050055.1 uncultured Streptococcus sp. | reverse complement strand
GATTGGATTAATGCTCATCCGAATGATTGGTTGGATTATAAAGTAACGCCAATTTACGAAGGGGATGAACTGATTCCTCGAAAAATTGAGTTGCAGTATGCTGGAATTAAAAGTGATGGAACTCTGATGAAGATTTCATTTGGAACAAAACAAGAGAACATCGATAAAGATGGCGTGACTCACGTAACGCTTGATAACACTTCGCCAAATGCGAAAATTGACTATGCGACAGGAAATGCGGAACCGCTATTTGCGAAGAAAGTAGAAACAACCGTTGCCCAGACTGAGGCTGTAACTGAAGCTGTAACCGAAACAACAGTAAATCAAGAAGAGTATCGAACTGTATATGTAGCTAAAAAAGGAAAGTCAGATGTGTATTGGTACAATAAAGGGAACATGCCGCACAATACAAATTGGGGGAATGTTGTAGAAATGACAGAAGCACAGGCAAAAAGGTTAGGGAAACGGCATACCTCTAAAGAATGAAAAAAGAGCACCACACAATCGTGTGGTGCTCCTTTCGTTTAATCTTCTTTCACTAAATACCCTAATTTGTCGAGGGCGTCTTCGATATAGTCGAGGTCTTGTTGGTTTTCGGCTTCCACTAGATGATAATGCACACCGTCTGTTAGAGACGATAGTGGGCGGAAGTCCGATTGGTGGATTTGATCCAAGAAGTGCTCAACGTCACGGCGACACGTGAGCTTCACGAGCGTTTGGATTTCACCGTAAACGGGATGGTCGATTTGAATATTTTGGACACGACCTCCATTATCGACAATGGCTAGAAGTTCACTCTCGATAGCCTCGGTATCGTGTTTGACCTTGAAGAGGCGATGAACGTACGGCGAACTCTCTTGCTCCTTGTAGACATATCCGCGGTTCGTCGATAGAATCGTGGCCCCGTCAGCGCGAAGAAGCGCGATATCTTGCACGATAATTTGTCGTGTCACGTGGAAATGTTCCGCCAGGCTTTGGCCGTTGAGTGGCTTTGGCGCGTTTTTCAGTAGTTTTAGTAGTTCAGCTTTTCGTTCTTTTGGCATAGTGTCCCTCTTTTAACGTCTTTTTTGTAAAACTTTATACACCGCTAGTGCTAATTCATAGTCTACCATACTGTGAATCACTGTACCAAATCCGACTAGGACGAAGAGGACATAAAACATGCTTTGAAGATCCGTTCCTGAAACGGAGTAGAAGAGGACGCAGGCTAGTACTTCGCCGACTGCGTGAATAAGCGCCAATACGAAGTTGAAAATCCATGATGCTTTGCGGTTTTCTAGCGTCTTTGGATATTTTTGTAGGAAAAAGGCTCCGAGTGTCGCAAAAATAATATGCGATAGCGCGCGGAAGACAATCACGAGTGGATACGCCCCGGAAATAAAGAATCCGTATGAGGATCCCAGAACGACGAAGATGGCCATCCACGGATTGATAAACATCGCGATAAAGATTGCAACGTGGCTTCCGAGTGTGTACGAAGCAGGTGGAATCACCAATTTTAATGGCATCGCGATAGGAATGAAGATGGCAATCGCGGTTAATAGTGCGGTTAGTGTCATAAAACGAACATTTTTCATCAGAATAAAACTCTCCTTTTGTTTACTGTATATACAGTAGTATAGTTCTGTGTATACAATAAATCAATAGGAAAACTCAACTTTTTCGCTCACTTTTCGCTCATAATTCGCTTGATTTAATAAAAAGGGACCAGTACAATAAAGAAAAGAGAGGTGAGACGGATGCAAGTAAATTTTCAAATTACAGAAAAGATGTTAGGGCTGGTACACAATATTGCGGAACTCCTGACGAAATATTCCATCGAGAAACGTCCGCTATTATTGCGTAAGGAAAATCGAATCCGCTCGATTCAATCCTCCCTTGCGATTGAAAATAATAGCCTGACGCTGGAACAGGTGACAGATATTATCGAGGGAAGACGTGTGCTTGGTCCACCAAAGGATATTCATGAGGTGCAAAATGCATATGAGGCGTATGAACGTGTCTTTTCGATGAATCCGTATAGTGTGGAGGATTTCTTGGAGGCACACCACTTGTTAACGCACGACCTTGTGAAGCATCCTGGGCAGTTTCGTTTGAGTGACGCCGGAGTTTATGATGCGAGTGAGCGAGTGGTTCATGTGGGCGCACGTCCGCAGTTTGTTCCAGGGCTCGTGGAAGACTTATTCGCTTGGGCTAAGAACAGTGATTTGCTCGATTTAGTGAAATCATGTCTTGTCCATTTTGAGTTGGAAATCATTCATCCGTTTGAAGACGGAAATGGTCGCATGGGACGCTTATGGCAAAGTCTCATCTTAAGCCGGTGGAATCCGTTATTCGAATGGCTCCCGATTGAGTCGGTCATTCATGCGCATCAACAAGGCTATTATGACGCACTCGCCATCAGCAACAAGGCAAATGATGCGACAGTTTTTGTCGAGTTTATGCTCGAAGTTATTTTGGAAACATTGGAAGAAGTAAAAGTACAAGAGAGTATCGAAGAAGTGAGTGCTAATTATGTGATCTTGCCACCGTTAAAACCAAAAGAGCGAGAAGTCTTTGAACAAGTGAAGGCCTATTTAGAGCAGTACGGCAATATCGGCAATCAGCAGGCGCAAGAACTCACTGGGTTAAGTGCCGCAACTGTCCGACGCTACTTATCGTTGTTTGTTAAAGTGGGATTGCTGACTTCTAACGGAAGTACGAAAGGAAAGCTATATTCATTAGGTTCTACTTAGATTCAAACGGTCTCCTCATAAGTTCATTTCATAATAAAAACACCCCAAAAGTTAGATTTTCTGCCTAACTTTTGGGGTGCACTTCATAAAAGATGTTCCTTTTCGCATCTATTGTCTTTTAAAGTGAATAAGTAGATTATTAGAATTAATTTTTTAAAGCGTACATTTGATTTTTTATATACAACTCCATCTCATTAAACGCCTCATCTGTAACTTTTCCATTTTTTTGTTTAGCTAAATATAAATAAAATTGGACAGGTTCTGGCTCGTCCAGGTCAATCAGTTGAATACCGTCCAGTTTTAAAAAATCGACGAGAAGACCGATAGTGTTTTTCTGTTGGATAAAGTTTTCGAAGCCTTGAATATCGCTAACTTCGGCCAATATATTTGGGATGATTCCGTATGAATTCATAAATTTCCAAAATACTTCATTATGAATGAAGTGTTCATTAAAGAGGATAAATTTTTCATGCTCTAATTGCGAGAGATGAACATAAGACTCTTTTGATAGTGGATGTTTTTTCGGAACAGCTAATTTAAACGGGAAAGTTGCGATTTTTTTCAAATCAAGGTTGCTGCTAAAAACTTCTTTACTCGTTCCGAATAAAGCGATATCTAATTTGTTCGAAATAATTTTCTTTGTGATTTCTTTCGAACCATCTTCTAATAAGCCGATTTCAGTTCCAAAAATTTCTTCTAGCGATGAAATATGTTTTGTTAAATCGAAGAAACGCGAAAGAGCTGCGGTAATCCCGATTTTAATACGTCCATCATGAGCGTTCTTTACAGCTGTTATTCCCATGTCCAGTTGTTGAAGGGCATTGAGTGAATATTTTCTAAAAAGTTCGCCTTCTTTAGTAAGAGACACATCTGTATGAGATTGGTTCCGTAGGATAAGCTGCACACCGAGATCTTCTTCTAATGATTTAATGGCGTAGCTGACAGTAGGTTGACTGACTTTGAAAGTTGAAGCTACTTTTGAAAAAGATTTTAAACGGCATAGAGCATTAAAGTATTTGAGTTGTTGAAGTTTCATAAGTAAGACTCCTCATATTTAAAAAAATTATAACACGTCCTCTATTTGACTATGCTAAAAGTTAATCTTTAAAATGTCAATAGGGAGCACAGGATGGGGAAATAGAGTTTATTGGTGATAAGCTTTTCTGTCTCCGTTTTTTTTATGCTCTTAAACAAAGCATCAATGGCATTGAAACACCATTTTGCAGATGACTATTTTATAGGAGGAATCACCATGCGTGGACACCAAATTTTAAATGATCCTTTTAAAAATAAAGGGACAGCATTTACACAAGAAGAACGTCAAGAATTAGGATTGGTAGGATTGTTACCACCTTACGTTCAAACGTTAGAAGAACAAGCAGCGCAAACATATGCGCATATGCACCAAAAAGGTAGCGATCTTGAAAAACGCCTTTTCTTGATGGAAATTTTCAATACAAATCGTACGTTATTTTATTATTTGTTCTCACAACATTTAGAAGAATTCAACCCAATCGTGTATGATCCAACGATTGCGGACACTATCGAAAACTACAGCGAACTTTTTGTGGATCCTCAATATGCGGCTTACTTAGATATCAATCACCCAGAAAATATCGAAGCAACCTTGAAAAATGCTGCAGGGGACCGTGAGATTCGTTTAATCGTCGTAACCGATGCGGAAGGAATTCTGGGAATTGGTGACTGGGGTACAAACGGTGTAGATATTTCTGTAGGGAAATTAATGGTGTACACAGGAGCGGCTGGAATCGATCCAGCAAGTGTTCTTCCTTTAGTGATTGATGCTGGTACAAACCGTCAAAGTCTATTAGATGATCCTAACTATTTAGGAAACCGTCATGAACGTGTTCGTGGGGACCGTTACTATGCATTTATCGACCAATTTGTGGAAACGGTAGAACGTCTTTTCCCTAAATTATACTTACACTGGGAAGACTTCGGACGTGGCAACGCGGCCAATATTTTAAACAAATACAAAACTCAAATTCCAACCTTCAATGATGATATCCAAGGAACAGGAATTGTAACTCTTGGTGGGGTGTTTGCCTCAATGGATATTGCTGGTGAAAAATTAACAGACCAAGTGTACTTATGCTACGGTGGTGGTACTGCAGGGGCAGGGATTGCTTCTCGTGTCCTTCGTGAAATGGTTGTCGACGGTCTAAGCGAAGAAGAAGCCTATAAACGTTTCTTCATGGTAGATAAACAAGGATTGTTATTCGATGATATGGACGATTTAACACCTGAACAACGACCATTTGCAAAAAAACGTAGCGATTTTGCTAATGCAGATAAATTAACAGATTTATTAGAAGTAGTGAAAACTGTAAAACCAACCATCTTAGTGGGAACTTCAACTCAACCGAATACATTTACAAAAGAAGTTGTAGAAGCGATGTGTGAAAATGCAGAACGTCCTGTCATCTTCCCGTTGTCAAACCCAACAAAATTAGCAGAAGCATCAGCAAAAGACATCATTGAATGGTCTAACGGAAAAGCATTTGTTGCAACAGGAATTCCTTCAGATGATGTTGAGTTTAACGGAGTAAACTACGTCATTGGTCAAGCAAATAATGCGTTGATTTATCCTGGTCTTGGATTAGGAATGCTGGCTTCTGAGGCGAGTCTATTAACCGATGAAATGATTGGTGCAGCGGCTCATGCTGTAAATGGCATCGTTGATATTACAAAACCAGGGGCACCTGTATTACCACCGTTCAAATACGTCAATGAAGTATCATTGAAAGTGGCAACAGCTGTAGCTAAAAAAGCACAGGAACAAGGCTTAGCACGCGCTGCTGAACAAGATATGGAAAAAGCAGTTCGTGAATTTAGATGGACACCAAAATATTAGGAGGCGATGTAGATGTTATTTTTAACATCTCTTGAGTCCATTGTTCCAATTATTGCACTAATTGTGCTTGGATACTTCTTACAAGTAAAAGGTTTGTTCCATAATGATTTTGGTAATGATTTATCTAAACTCATTATGAATGTAGCAATGCCCGTATCGATTTTTGTTTCCGTGTTAAAATATTTAACACTAGAAAAATTGATTAGCTTGTCTGGAGGACTCATCTATACGTTTATAGCTTTTGCACTTGGATATATCGTTGCCTTCTTAAGTGTCAAAGCCTTTAAAGTGGCTCCAGGGCGAAGAGGGACTGTCATTAATACATTCGTGAATGCAAACACGATTTTTATTGGGTTACCTCTAAATATCGCACTTTTTGGGGATGATGCCTTGGCATATTTCTTGATTTACTATATTACGAATACAATTTCCACTTGGACATTAGGTGTCTTTTTAATGACAAGTGATAGTAA
>CAJZJY010000073.1 GCA_916050055.1 uncultured Streptococcus sp. | reverse complement strand
ATAAAGACGGAAACAATGCGTTCTTCGACGAAAATGGCGACCAACGTCTAAGCGATACTTGCCGCCACTTCATCGCAGGGGTCATGAAACATGCGAAAGCTTTAACGGCCGTATGTAACCCAACCGTAAACTCATATAAACGTTTAGTTCCAGGATACGAAGCGCCTGTATATATTGCATGGTCTGCACGTAACCGTTCACCGCTGATTCGTATTCCAGAATCTCGTGGAATTTCAACGCGTATCGAATTACGTAGTGTGGATCCATCTGCGAACCCATATTTAGCGATGGCTGCGATTTTAACAGCTGGTCTTGAAGGGG
Organism: uncultured Streptococcus sp.; assembly: GCA_916050055.1. GTDB lineage: Bacteria > Bacillota > Bacilli > Lactobacillales > Aerococcaceae > Granulicatella. The sequence goes on along the minus strand of CAJZJY010000073.1, from coordinate 5,822 downwards.
TTAAAGAAAAAATGGAAGTTCCTGCAGCTGTCGACCGCAACATCTATGCGATGTCTGCTCGCGAACGTAAAGAAGCTGGAATCGATGATTTACCAGGAACATTAAACGAAGCGATTGAATACTTGAAACAAGACGAAACCGTTCAGTCTGCTTTAGGAAGTCATATTCTAGACAACTTCATCGAAGCAAAACGTTTCGAATGGGCTGCTTACCGTAGTCAAGTTTCACAATGGGAATTAGACCAATACTTGAAACTATTCTAAAAATTATACTGAGAGTGCACTCACAAGGTGCGCTCTTTTTATGTTCTATTTTATTCTTTGATGAAATGTTTGTATAAGACTGTCTTCTGTTGATACGTAAAGCTTTTTCTTTGTTAAAGTTTTGACATATTTTGCTGAAAATGTAATACTGGTAAGGAAACGTAAAAAGGAAAGAGAGTGCTCACATGTATATAAAAGAGATGTCGAATGCGTTAGAAGAGTATCATGCTTTTATGGAAACTCAAGCCAACAGAACGGTTTTCCAAACGCCGGAATGGGGCGAAGTGAAGACGGATGGCTCATGGACAAGAGACGTACTACTAGTCATGTCGGATAATCATGAACCTGTTGCGGCTGCGATGATTCTTTATCGTAAATTACCTGCTGTGAATCAATATTTAGCGTATGCACCGCGCGGAATCGTAACGGATTATACAAATGCAGAACAATTAAAATCTGTGTTTGCGACTTTAAAAGTGTATTTGAAATCTAAAAATGCATTTGGATTAAAGATTGACCCAGAATTACAATGGCGTGAATGGACAAACAAGTTCGAAATGGTTGAAGGTGGATTCAATAACGAAGAATACCGCAAAAACATTTTAGCCTCTGGATTTGTAGAACGCCCAATGGATTTAGGGTTTGATGGGATTCAACCACGTCTAACAATGATTTTACCGTTGAAAGACGAAGGGAAAGGTATCGTTGAAACGTTTAATAAGAAAGAACGTTATAAAGTGAATGTGGCGAAGAAACAAGGGGTTGTTTGCTACAAGGGAACACTTGAAGATATGCCAATCTATGATGAGTTAAATAAAATTACAGCTGAGCGTGATAAATATGTTGCGCGTAGTATCGAGTATTTAACAACGATGTATCAACACCTTTATCCTAAAGGAATGGTGGATTTATACTTTGCAAAAGTGGACTATAATGTGCAATTAGCCTTTGCGACAAATCGCTTAGAAACAGCGCAAAAAGAATTCGATAAGTTAACAGGACAGCTGGAAACATTAAACAATCCAAAACGGATTGAAAATGTAGAAAAACAAATCGAATCGTTGAAGGTCAATATTGCTAAATACGAAAAAGAAATTGAACGCGTGAAAGGCGACTTAGAGAAGTATCCGGAAGGGAAAGTCGTCAGCGGAGCGTTCGTCGTAACGTACTTAGACAAAGCGTACTACTTATATGGCGCTAACATCACGGATGATGGTGGCTTAAATGCCAATAAGGCGCTTGTATCTTGGATTATGCAAACTCTTTATGATGAAAAAGGCATTCGTTCATTTGACTTCTTTGGAGTTTCTGAAGACCAAGAACATCACGGTGGGATTAACGGATTCAAGCAATCGTTTGATCCGGAGTTAGTGGAATATATCGGTGAATTTGATATGCCGATTTCTAAGTTCTGGTTTGAAATGTTCCATACATGGGCACCAAAAGCCGTGAGCTTGAAGAATAAAATTTTAGTAAGACGTAAAAAATAGTTGAAAGAGGCTGGACGAGTTTCCGGCCTTTTTTAGAAAATAGGAAAGGAGAATGGAATGCAAAAAAATAGCAATCTTAGAAAACTTGTCTTTATCGCATTATTAACAGCACAAGGGATTATCCTTGGATTACTTGAACAAGCCATTCCGTTTCCTTTTACATTTGCGCCAGGGGCAAAGCTAGGATTAGCCAATATCGTAACGTTGATTAGTTTATACACACTGTCCTTTAAAGAAGTGGTTTTAGTTGTCGTGATGAAAACATTGATGACGACCGTTCTTGGTGGGACGTTTTCAACCTTCCTCTATAGTGGGATGGGCGCGCTTGTCAGCTTTATCGGAATGTATCTTGTGAAGCAGCTTGGTGAGGAACGCGTGAGCATGATTGGTGTCAGTGCCACAGGTGGGATTTTGCACAATGTCGGTCAATTGATGGTCGCAAGCTGGATGGCAAAATCATGGACGGTGCTTTTATATTTACCAGCCATGTCAATCGTCGGTATCTTTGCAGGGATAGCCATTGGAATTGCGGCAAACTATGCATTAACACATGTAAAACTACTCAAAAACTACTCGGACAAAAAAGTTGGCTAAAGTTCGTGAAACAACCGACAATCAATGGACAAAAAGTGCAAAATAGAATATACTACTAAAGTGAGAAAATTCAAGGAGGATTTGCAATGACAAAAACAAACATTGTAGTAATCGGTGCCGGATTTGCAGGGGTAGCCGCTACAAAGACGTTGTCACATAAGTTGAAAAAGAATAAAGATGTCACAATTACATTAATTGATAAACATCCTTACTTAACTTACATGACTGAATTACACGAGGTTGCTGGGGGACGTGTTGAGCCAGATGCGATTCAATACGACTTACAAAAAATCTTTGCACGTTCTAAAAATGTAAACTTAGTAACAGATACTGTTACAAGTCTTGATAAAGAAAACAAAGTGGTTCGTACAAAACATGGCGAATTCTCTTATGATTATTTAGTACTTGGTATGGGTGGAGAAGCCAATGACTTCGGCGTTCCAGGTGTTAAAGAGAATGGATTTACGTTATGGTCAATGGAAGACGCAGTGGAAATGCGTAAACATATTCTTAGCTGTGTAGAAAAAGCGGCTAAAGAACATGACCCACAAAAACGTAAAGCATTATTAACATTTGCGGTTTGTGGTGCAGGATTTACCGGGGTTGAATTAGTCGGTGAATTAATGGACTGGATTCCAGTGTTAGCACATGAATACAATTTAGATAAAGACGACTTCGAGTTATACATTATCGAAGCAGTTCCAACAATCTTAAACATGTTAGATGCAAAAGATGCGGATAAAGCAGAAGCCTTCATGGTGAAACGTGGCATCAAAGTGATTAAAGGAAACGGAATTTCTGAAGTGAAGCAAAACAGCATTCGTTTAGCTGACGGCACAGTGATTCCAACGTACTCACTATTCTGGACAGCTGGGGTTAAAGCCAACACAGAAGCTGAAGTGTTTGGATTTAAAGCAGCTCGTGCAGGTCGTTTAGTGGTTAATGAAAACATGTTAGTCGATGGCGAAACAGATATCTTCGCAATCGGTGACTTAGCATACTACGAAGAACCGGATAAAGGAAATGCTCCACATCCACAAATCGTACAAGCCGCTGAACAAACTGGTAAAACAGCAGCGAAAAACATTATTGCTTCAATTAACAACTCAGAAAAAGTAGCCTATAAAGGTAAATACGATGGATTCATGGTTTCTATCGGTTCACATTATGGCGTTGCTTTCTTAATGGGCAAATGGCACTTAAGTGGTTTCTTTGCAATGTTGATGAAACACATCGTAAACATCAAGTATTTCTTAGAAATCTTCTCACTATACTATGCAATTCAATACGTGTTCCACGAGTTCTTCCATATTAAGAACCGTCGTAACATCTTCCGTGGACACTTATCACGTTACGGTAACGTATTATGGTCTGTACCACTTCGTTTATTCTACGGTGGTATGTGGACAATTGAAGGCTTGAAGAAAATCTTCGGTTTATGGGGCGCACATAGCTGGATTGATGGAAATCATTTAGCATTCCCATTCCCTTGGTTAACAGAAGCAACAAGTGCAGCAAGTGGTGCAGCAGAAACTGTAACAGCAGCAAGTGGAGCGACAGAAGCTGCAGCGCAAACAGCAACTCAAGTCGTTTCATTCGGGTTCAACTATTCATATGGTGAACAACCAGCAATGGTCATCGAAAAAATGCCAGACTGGTTCGCATCAATCATGCAAATCATGATTCCAAACGTTGAAGTCGCTCACTTAATGCAAAAAGTGATGTCATTCGTAGAATTAGCTATCGGTTTAGCAATCATGGCTGGTTTCTTAACATGGATCGTCAACGCAGTAACAATCGGTTTAGTCGCAACATTCTGCTTATCTGGTATGTTCTACTGGGTAAACATGTGGTTTGTTCCTGCAGCGATTGCGTTAATGAACGGTTCAGGTCGTGCATTTGGTCTTGATTACTACGTGATTCCATGGTTCCAAAGAACTGCGGGTAGCTGGTGGTATGGTAAGTCGAAAGCAATATATGGATTCGATAAGCAAGGAAACCAACTCGTTAAATAAGTATGTTATAATGAAGTCGGCATTTTTTGTCGGCTTCTTTTTTTAGAAGGTCGACTAGAAGGAGAAAACTATGACAATCGTACATCCAATGTGGATGGAGTATCCCGAATTACATGAAGAATTAAAACAAGTAAAAGCGATGATGCATGCATCTATCACGATCGAAAACAAACAGATTCGTGAGGCTATTTGGGCTGTCCTTGAATCTGGTGGTAAAATGGTACGACCTGCTTATTTGATTTTATTCTCAATGTGGAATGAAAATCGAAACAAGGAAGAAGTCCATGCTGTGGCTGCGGCTCTTGAACTACTTCATGTGGCAACATTATTACACGATGACGTCATCGATGAAGCTGATACAAGAAGAGGACAAGAGACGATTAGTGCTCGATTTGGGAATCGTGTGGCGATTTATGCAGGCGACTACTTATTGACAGTGTGCTATCAGTTGCTTTCAAAATATAGTCAAGATTTAGCGGGTATCCAAATCCCAACAGACGGGATGATGCGTGTCATTGAAGGTGAATTGTCACAGATGGAAGAAAGCTACAAAACTGATGTGACGGTTCAAGATTACTTGAAGCGAATTGATGGGAAGACGGCGCAACTATTTATGCTCAGTTGTATGATGGGAGAACGTTTTTCAGAAATGGGCGAATTAGAGCGTGCTAGACATATCGGGAATTCTATCGGGATGGCGTTTCAGTTACTAGATGATATTCTCGATTATGAAGTAAGTTCTTCTGAATTTGGGAAACCTGTGTTAGAAGATGTGGCGCAAGGGATTTATACATTGCCGCTGATTGCGTCTTTACCGAAGTGTGAAAAAGAATTGCTTCCACTGTTAGAAAAGAAAAATCAGTTAACAGCACCAGATCGACTAGCAATTCAAAAGTTGGTCGTAAATGCAGGTGGTGTTGAAACTGCAAAAGATTTTGCATCGAAATATACCATGAAAGCAATCCATCAAATAGAGAAGTTGCCTGAAGCTGATGTGAAGCCTATGCTGTTAAAAATCACAAGTCAGTTATTGCAACGAAAATCATAAAACAAAACAATTCACAAACAAGGGCGTTTTCTGAAAAGGAAATGCCTTTTTCATTTCCTTTTTTCAAGTGAAAAAAGGAACGTTTCAACAGACTGGACCTAGACTTTTATCCGAAATATGCTATAATAGAACCTACAGAATTGATTAATTCTAAAATATATAGAAAAGGCAGGTTCTAAACATGACTATCAAAAAATCATTATCTGCAGCAGCAGTATTATTATCATCTGCATTTGTATTAGCAGCATGTGGCGGAAACAGCAAAACTGATTCAAACAAAACAACACAAGCAGCTACAACACAAACTGCAACTACACAAGCAGCAACACAAAAATCTAATGCAGCTTTAAAAGATGGTACTTATAAATTAGTATCAGCTGCTGACAAACGTGGTTGGCATGTTGAATTTACG
>CAJZJY010000072.1 GCA_916050055.1 uncultured Streptococcus sp. | reverse complement strand
AAAACAGAAGATTGAGTCTTTTCTAGCATGGAAACTGGAATGTTTGTTTATGACTTTGTGAAATGTATCACATGTTTAAAATCAAAAGAAAAAGGATTCTCCACAACGGGAAAATCCTTAGTATTTCTTATTATTGAGCAACGATATTCACAGTCATAATTGCTGTTACATCGTGGTGTAATTTAACAGGAACACGAGTGTATCCTAATGCACGAATTGGTGCTGCTAATTCGAATTTGCGACGATCCAATTCAACATTGAATTTCTTGTTGAATTCTTCTGCGATTTGCTTCGCTGGGATTGCTCCGAATAGACGGCCATCTTCCCCTGCTTTTGCTTTAATCGTTACAACTGTATCTTCGCGTTCTAAGAACTCTTTAATTTCTTTGGCTTTTGCTAATAATTCAGCGTTGTGTTTTTCTTCAGCTTTCTTTTGTCCTGATAAAGTTGCTAAGTTTGCGGCATTTGCTTCTTTAGCTAAACCATTTTTGATTAGGAAGTTTTGTGCGTATCCATCTGCAACGTTTTTAACGTCACCTTTTTTACCTTTACCTTTTACATCTTTCAAGAAAATTACTTTCATGTTTCTTCCTCCTAATTATAAGTTAATTTCACTACCAATTTCTTCAATCACTTGAATTAATTGGCGGATTGCTTCTTCAATCGTGATATCGGATAACTGAGTTGCAGCATTTGATAAATGTCCGCCACCACCCATTTTCTCCATCACACGTTGTACGTTTTTGTTTCCTAAACTACGGGCACTAATCCCAACACGACCGTCATTACGTTTTGTAACCACAAATGAAGCATCGATGTTTTCCATCGACAACATCATATCAGCCGTTTGTGCAGCCACGACTGTCGGATATACGGTATTTTCTTCACCGTGAACAATTCCGACATTGTTAGGAAGCATTTCGAGCGAGTTCAGTAGATGCGAACGCATTAAGTACGTATCTACATTTTCTTTTAATAAGCGTTGGATCAGAATTGTATCCGCACCAACGGATTTAAGGTAGCTAGCCGTATCAAAGGTACGAGACCCTGTACGAAGCGTGAAATTACGCGTATCTACAATGATACCAGCAAGCAGGGTTGTTGCTTCGATTGGCTGAAGTTTCTCAGCATCTTCTGATTGATATTCTAGCAATTCTGTAATCAATTCACCGACAGATGAAGCATACGGTTCAATATAAACCAAGTCAGGATTTTCAGGGAATTCCTCTCCACGGCGGTGATGGTCGATAATCACTAGTTTATTGGCCTTTTTAACAATCGATGGAGCCGCGCATAGGGAAGGCTTGCTTACATCGACAATAATAACGAGTGTATTTTCAGTCATTAACGCTTCTGCCATCTCCGGATTTACGATAGCAGAGTAGAGACGTTCATTATCTTTGATCACTTCCATCAATTTCTTGATATCATGCGAATATTGCTCTGGATTTGTCACAATCCATGAGGTTTTACCGTGCATTTTAGCGATTCTTCGAATACCTAAACATCCACCAATACAGTCCATATCTGGATATTGATGTCCCATAACCATTACTTGATCTGCTTCAGCAATCAGGTTTTCTAAGGCTTGAGAAACCATGCGAGAACGCACTCTTGTACGTTTTTCTAACGGGTTGCTCTTACCACCGTAGAAGCGTGTTTCTTCGTTTTTAGAACGGACAACGACTTGGTCACCACCTCGTCCTAAGGCTAAATCAAGGTTATCTTGCGCAAATTTAGCAATTGCACCATAATCCATCTCTTCTTGAGTATCATCCGCATATGAGAACCCCATACTTACGGTTAGTGGGGTATTTTGTTGAGCAGTTGTCTCACGTACACGGTCAATAATCTCAAATTTTGTTTTTTCAAGACTTGAAAGGATCTTTTTATCTAAAAATGCGACAAATCGATCTGAGCTAACACGTTTTAAGTAGATATTATTATGGTTTGCCCAGCTAGTAAGTTGATTTGTCACGAAGTTATTCAAGTTAGACTTCTTACGGTCACTGAGTGATTGTGATACTTCTGCAAAGTTATCAACGAAAATTTGCCCGAATACAGGTCTTTCGTCTAGATAAGTCTCTTTAATCAACGCATATTCCGTAATATCCATCATATAGAGCATTCCAATATCGTTATGGTAAACTATTTGGAAGTATTTATCTTTCCAATGGACCACATTATCTTTATCATCATCCAGATTTTTAACGATATTCGCTAAATCTGGATCGACAATTTCAAGTTTAAACCCTAATAGTTCTTTACGTTCGAAATACTTCTGTAAATAAGGGTTAATCCATTGAATTTCACCATTATCATCTAACAAAAGCATTCCAATCGGCATTTTAATAGAGGCATCTTGTGAACCTTTATTAATTTTGTACGATAAATTCGTTACATAATGATTCGTTTCTTTAATAATGTAGTTTGCAAACGAATAGAGGAGTGTTCCTAATAAAATAACAAATAAAGTAAGGATAAGTCCCATCCATATATTCATCACGTACGCAATAATCAGCATACAGAGAATGATTGCTATAAATGAGATTCCGTATTTCTTCATTGTTTCACTTTTAAGAAATGTCGGTAAAGCCTTAATACGTTCTTTTAGGCTTTTCTTCATTCTCGCACCTTCTTTCTATATACCTTATTTTACCATAGTTTTGGTCCCTCGTCAGTTCTCTAAAATTGTTTCACGTGAAACAATTTAGACAGAGGGTAGGGTAAGGATGTTTCACGTGAAACATTTTTAAGGTTTATTTTTTCGATAGAATGTTTCACGTGAAACATTCTAATTTATGTATTCAAGTTTAGATTGAAAGCTAAACCTCAATCTGTTTAATCAATTATCAGTATTTTTATAAATAGATAATCAGTTATGAAAATAGCATTTAAATAAAATAAAAAAGGATTGAGAAATTCTCAATCCTTTTACTTATTATTAGTCAACTGTTGTGAATGGTAATAATCCCATGATACGAGCACGTTTGATTGCAACAGTTAAAGTACGTTGGTGTTTAGCACAAGTACCTGTTACACGGCGTGGTAAGATTTTACCTTTTTCAGAAATGTAACGTTTTAATAATTCTACATCTTTGTAATCAATGTAGTCGATGTGGTTTGCACAGAAGTAGCAAACTTTTTTACGACGGCGTTGACCGCCACCTCTACGTTGTTGAGCCATTATGGTATCCTCCTTTTAAACTTTAGAATGGTAAATCATCATCTGAAATGTTGATTGTCTCTCCATTGCTTAAGAATGGGTCAGACATTCCACCACCGAATGATGAAGTAGGAGTATTAAACTGATTAAAGTTATTTGATTGGTTTTGTTGGAATCCGCCTTGTGAGCTTTGATCGTTAGCAGGGCGTTGTTCAGTAACATTACGTGATTCTAACAATGAGAAGTTCTCAGCTAGCACTTCAGTTACATAAACTTTTTGGCCTTGTTGGTTATCATAGCTACGAGTTTGAATACGTCCTTCAATTCCTACTAGTGAGCCTTTACGAGTGAAATTCGCAAAGTTTTCTGCAGCTTTACGCCACATTACGCAATTGATAAAGTCTGTTTCACGTTCACCGTTTTGGTTTTGGTAACGACGATCAATTGCAACAGTGAAGCTCGCATAAGCAGTTCCGTTTGAAGTATAACGTAAATCAACGGCACGTGTTAAGCGTCCAACTAATACAACATTATTAATCATTTAATTCTTACTCCTTTCAAGATTAATGTTTACTTATAATAAACAATTATGCTTCTAATTTAACGATCATGTGACGTAAGATGTCATTGTTGATTTTCGCTAAACGGTCGAATTCATCGATTGCAGCAGCATCTTCAGCAGTGATGTTCACTAAGTGATAGATACCTTCTTGGAAATCTTTAATTTCGTATGCAAAACGACGTTTCGCCCAGTCTTTTGATTCAACAACAACTGCTCCGTTGTCTGTTAAAACAGCATCAAATCTTGCAACCAATTCAGCTTTAGCAGCTTCATCGATGTTTGGACGGATGATATATAAAATCTCGTATTTTGATGTTTGACTCATTGACTGTCACCTCCTTATGGACTTTTGGCCTACTGAATTTTCAGCAAGCAAGGAGAGTATCATTTCTAATACTCACGTTCAATCATTATAGCAAACAAAGCTATAGAATGCAACAGAAATCCGCGCTGCAGAGGTGCTCAGGAAAATTTGTGAGTAGTAAAAAAAGTTTCAATATATCATATCTGATATGTAGCATATATGTTACAATTGGCTTATAAAGGAATTAGGGGGATAAAGAGAAAATGGTGGATTATTTAAAGCGGCTTTTTGACCGTCTTGACGCGAAATATGAGACTTTTAGAGATGATTTTGAAGCAGAATATTTTTTGCAGAAAAATGCTTTAACGATGATCAGACTTCGGAGGGACTCTGGACTGACACAAACGGAATTCGCTAGAAACGCCGGTATGACGCAAGGAAATCTCTCTAGACTCGAAAAAGCAAATTATAATCCGACGCTCGCGCATCTTCAAAAAATTGCGAGTAAAAATGGGTATGATTTAGACATTCGTTTTAAGAAAAAGAAGCGATAAATACGATGAAATCAACAAAAACAGCTCCTACAGCCAAAAACTGTAGGAGCTATTATTTTTTAAAATTTATCCCCAAACTTCACGAACGATTTCGTCGATGAGTTTTAATTTATCCCATTGGGCTTCAATCGTTAAGATATTACCTTCTTCCGTAGAAGAGAACCCACATTGAGGGCTGAGGCATAATTGTTCAAGAGGAACGTACTGACTCGCTTCTTTAATACGAGCAATGACTTCATCTTTATCTTCTAGGTCTCCTGATTTAGATGTAATTAAACCAAGAACGACTTTTTGGTCTTTAATATAGCGAAGAGGAGTAAAGTCTCCAGCACGGTCGCTATCATATTCCAAGAAGAATCCATCCACACGGCAATGACCAAATAGCGTCTTCGCCACTGGCTCATAACCACCGCTAGAGAACCATGTTGAGCGGAAGTTTCCGCGGCAAATATGCATATTCACCACTAAATCTTCTGGTTTCCATTCAATCACACGGTTAAGTACATCCACATAGTCACGAGCGATTTTTTCGAGGTCAAATCCACGCGCTTCGTACGCTTCACGTTTGTCTAACGCACAGAACTCACCCCAGCTAGTATCGTCTAATTGAATATTGCGGCATCCTAAGTCGTAGAAACATTGCAACGCCTTACGGTATGCTTCGACCACATCATCAAAGAAGAGGGCTTCATTGTCTTTGTAGCGTTCAATTGGCACATAGTTTTTCTCACGAACTTGCGTAATCAAATGCAACATACTTGGTGAAGGGATTGTTAGTTTCACCGGAGTATCGCCAGCGTGCTCTTTTAAGAATTTGAAGTGTTTTACGAATGGATGGTTCTCTGAAAAATCCACTTTCCCAACGATACGTAATGTTTTTGGCTTCACATCTTTATCTTTGAATTGAACAGAGAAGTGGTCTACTTCGACAAGTTCAACCCCATCTAAGTTTTCTAAGAAATCTAAGTGCCAGAATGCACGACGGAATTCACCGTCAGTGACAGACTTGAGGCCGAGTTCTTTTTCTTTCTCGATTAATGCGATGATTTCTTCGTTTTCAACGCGTTCGAGTTCTTCGGCAGTGATTTCTCCATCATTAAATTTCGCACGGGCTTCTTTTAGACGTTCTGGACGTAAGAAACTTCCTACGTGATCGAGTCTAAATGGTGCTTTTTGACAACAGCTACAGTTTTCGTGATTTGACATATGTTTTCCTCTTTTCGTTTATTCTGCTTCTGGTAAATACGCAATGGCGCGAACAGGTGAGCCCGGTGTATGGTTCCAGTTAGGATATGAGATTGAAATCACAGCACCTACTGCTGGAACTTGATCAAGGTTCGCTAATACTTCCACTTGGAAGATGTCTTGGCTTAATAAGTAGTATTCGTTTGTTAAACCATGTGCTGCAGCGTGAACGCCTGAGTCTGTATCTAATGTTTCGTGACCAACAGCTTTCACATGACGTTCGTGAATTAAAAATTCAAGCGCCTCTTTTGACCAACCTGGTGTATGTTGAACGTCATTTTCGTCTAAATTACGAACTGCGTCTTGGTTTGGCCAACGTTTTGACCAGTCACTACGGAATGCAACAAAGGCACCTGGTTCGATTT
>CAJZJY010000071.1 GCA_916050055.1 uncultured Streptococcus sp. | reverse complement strand
ACGACAGTAACGCCGCTTGCGCAAGAAGTCAGCATGCTGAGTAAAGTCGTCACGCCTTGAAGATTCGTTCCATATCCGATGCTGGTAGGAACGGCAATCACAGGAACGTCTACTAAACCGCCAACGACACTGACAAGAGCACCTTCCATACCGGCGATGACAATCACAACGCTAGCGCCTTGGATGTCTTCGAGACGATTGAAGAGGCGGTGAATACCCGCAACTCCAACATCGTAAATGCGTTTGACGCGATTTCCGAATGTCTCAGCAGTGACAGCCGCTTCTTCGGCAACAGGAATGTCGCTTGTGCCAGCTGTGACGACTGCGATGTAGTGGTCATGTTTTGGTGCGATTGGGTTTAAGACAAAGGTACGTCCGAGAGGTTCGTAGACCCCTTCAGGGAAAGCCTGTGACAGAGCTTCACCTTTTTCAGCGTTGACGCGTGTAGCAAGAATAGCTGTTTTATGCTCATTCATTGCCGTGATGATGCCAATTAATTGCTCAATGTTTTTTCCTTCACCATAGATGATTTCTGGAAATCCATTGCGCTTTTGGCGAGAAAGATCAATGGCCGCGTAACCAATGTCTTCAATCCCTTTTAGAAGGGTGGACGCTTCTTCAATTGAGAGGCGTCCATTTTTAACTTGTTGTAGGATTTCTTCTTGTTTCATATTATTTATCTTCAACGATAACAGATAATCCATCGCGGATAACTGTTACTTTTGCGTCTGCTCCTTGAAGTTCGAAGGCACGTGCAAGAGCTTCATCAAATGTTTTCGCTAATTCCATATGCATGTTTGTAATTAATGATTCTTCGACTAAATCAGAAACGAAGATTACATGGTGGTGCACTAGGATACGCGCTAAGATTTGAGAAGTCCATTGGTCTGGAACTGTTTCAAGTCTTGGAGTGTTAATGGCTTGGTCTAAGAAATCTTTAGGGTCTTTAACATCTGCTAAGTTACGGTAGAAACCTTCACCACCGTGGCCATCTTGACATCCAGCAACCATGATGATTACGCCGCCTTCTTTGTTTGTTGCTTCAGCAGCAGTCATACCTTTAACAGCTTGGTAGATGTTTTGGTCTAATGGGAAACCACCATTTGTTGAAACGGCGATATCGCAAGGGATTTTAGTTACATGAGCTAATTCACGAACGAATTCGCAACCTACTTTATGGGCTTCAACCATGTCTCCGGCAAATGAACCGATGATATGTTTTTCACCATCTAATACTACGTTTACGATGAAGGCTAAGTTTGCAGTACGTGCTGCATATAACATGTCTTCGTGGATTGGGTTGTGGTCTAAGTTACCAGTACGTGATTTTTCTGAATCGATGAAGTCACCACTGTGGTTTGCCATGATTGTTTTATATGAAGCAACCCCAGGAAGAACTGATTTACGTCCACCAGAGAATCCAGCGAAGAAGTGGCTTTCGATAAATCCTTCAGCGATTAATAAGTCTGCTTCAGCAGCGATACGGTTGATGATGCAGTCACCACCTGAAGGTAATTGACCGATTTTAACCATGTCTTCGTCGTTTGTAGAAATGTGCATTACGATTTCTTCGTTGTCCACGATTTCTTGACCGTATTTGTTAATTAACTCTTCGCGAGTTGAAGGACGGTGGAAACCAGTCGCAACTAAAATACGGATACGAGCGTCTGGGTTTACGCTACGGATACGACGTAAAATGATTGGAGTAATGATATGTGAAGGAACTGGACGTGTATGGTCAGAACTGATTAACACGATATCTTTTTTACCTTTTGCTAATTCTTCTAAAGTTTGGCTACCAATTGGATTATCCATTGATTTTTCCACTGTTTCTTGTTCAGAAAGTGGGTTGTGGTAGTTTTCAGCTTTAGATTCAAGTAATCCAGCAAAGTTTTTGTCAGGAATTACAGCAGTAATAGATTTTTTGTCATAAGGTAGTTTAATTTCAACCATGATAACATCTCCTTAAATTTTTAATACGATTATAAGTATACGTAAAATAGTGCGCTTGGAAGTCCCAAAGGTTAGTAACATTTGTTAACGTTATTTTTTGTGATAAGATGATAATAGTGTGTATAGGAATTTGTATTAGAGGAGTGTTCAATTTGAACAACGAAGAATATTTAATCAATTTTTTAGAAAAAGAAAATACCCCTATTATAAAGAAGAAAAAACATATGTACTTGGCTTACCGTGGTTTGGAACAAGCATATACGTATGTGTTAATCGATGGAGTTGTAAAGACAAGTATCATTATGAATGATGGCCGTGAGTTTAATTTAGATTATGTGACTCCCGTTGATATTGTTTCATTGGTACGTGATGAAGTATCTAACTACACATCTGCACCGTTTAATGTCCGTATCGAAAGCGACGAAGCAACGTTCTATCGTATCCCTCGTATTAAGTTTTGGGAATACGTGAAAAACGACCAAAAGTTGCAAGATTACGTGCGTGAATATTACCGTAATAAATTATCTGAAACCATCGAGTCGTTGCAATATATGACGATGAATGGGAAAAAAGGAGCAGTGTGTTCCTTCCTATATAAATTAATGAATCAATTTGGGGTAGAAGCAGAAGGCGGCATCTTGATTGACTTCAATGTTACGAATGAGGATATCGCAGGATTTTGCGGAATCTCTACTCGTAATAGTGTTAACCGCATTATTCATGACCTTAAAGAAGAAGGCGTTGTTAAAATCCACAACCAAAAACTAGTGGTATTAGATAAAGCTTATTTAGAAGAATTTACAGGACGCGAAAGCTTTTAATAAAGAAAGAAGGAATCGAGAATGGATGAAAAAGAAGCACGATTACGCGAATTGCTGAAGGAAGTGGGAAGAATTGTTGTCCCCTATTCTGGCGGGATTGATAGTAGTTACCTATTAAAAATCGCCGTGGATACGCTTGGCCGTGATAATGTCATCGCAGCAGTAGTGAACTCTGAGTTGTTCTCAGACCGTGAATTTAGTGAAGCGATTGACCTTGGAACGGAAATGGGCGCGCGTGTGATAGGGCTTGAAATGGAAGAACTCTCTGATCCACATATCGCCTCAAACACACCAAACAGCTGGTACTATAGTAAGAAAATGCTCTACCAAACCATTAAAAAGAATGTGGAGGGCGAAGGATTTACCGTGCTTTCAGATGGGTTGATTATGGATGACATCAATGATTATCGTCCAGGTGTGAAGGCGCGTAATGAAGAAGGTGTGCGTAGTCTCTTACAAGAAGCGGGATTATATAAATCAGAAATTCGTGA
The DNA here is from genome assembly GCA_916050055.1 of uncultured Streptococcus sp. GTDB lineage: Bacteria > Bacillota > Bacilli > Lactobacillales > Aerococcaceae > Granulicatella. The sequence continues at coordinate 2,935 of CAJZJY010000071.1, read as the reverse complement.
ATTAGCCAAACGCGCAGGTGTTACCAATTGGAATAAAACTCCTTCATGCAGCTTAGCATCTCGTTTCCCATACGGAACACGCATCACTCCTGAAAAAGTAGAAGCAGTCTTCAAGGCGGAAGAATACTTTACGAAGCGTGGTTTCGAACCAGTACGTGTACGTGTGCATCAAGACTTGGCGCGTATCGAAGTGGGCGCAGACCAAATCGAAAAGCTCGTGAAAAATCATGAAGAAATTAACGTGATGATGCAAGACTTGGGGTTCTTATTTGTAACAGTGGATCTTCAAGGGTATAAATACGGCCGTATGAATGACCAACTCGACGAAAAGACAAAGAAAGCAGCGGTAGAGTAATGATTACAACTCCTCAAGAGGTTCTAGATTTCTGGTTTGTGGAATGTGAGCCTGCCGATTGGTTTAAGAAATCAGAGGAATTCGATAATGAAATTCGCACGCGTTTTCTAGAAACTTACGAAGCGATTGTTGCAGGGGAAACTACCGAGTGGCGTCGTAGTGCAAAAGGGCGCTTGGCAGAAATTATCGTGCTGGATCAATTTTCTAGAAATATGTTTAGGGATGATGCTAAGGCGTTTGCTTCAGATGCATTAGCAGTGGAGCTTGCCAAAGAGGCAATGTCTCTTTGGGATGAGTTTTCAATTAAAGAACGTAGCTTTGTCGTGATGCCTTTTATGCATTCGGAGTCTTTAGCCGTGCATGATTGGGTGGCAAAATGGTTTGACGAACCAGGGCTTGAGCGCCGTAAGAAATACGAACTCATGCACCGTGAAATCATTGAACGATTCGGACGCTATCCGCATCGCAATCATGTACTTGGAAGAACTTCCACTCCTGAAGAAGAAGCATTCCTACAAGAACATCCAGGGTTTTAACAAAAAGAGTCTTAGGGCTCTTTTTTATTACACAAATGATTGCTTCTCATAAAAACAAACTGGACTCACACTGTGAGTCCAGTTTTTCATTTGTCATACTTACAGCTCGAACCGGTACAACGTTACAGCTACTATGAAGAAATCCGTGAAGATTTGTAGGAATCATTTATACCGTGCCTAGTCTAGAAGCCGATTAAGTAAAGGATGGTTGCGACAATCGTGCTAGATAAACCAACGATGGCTTCATAAGGGATTAATTTCATACGATCTTCAATCGCCATGAAGACAGAACCGCCTGTCGCATGGAAGAATGAACCGTGTGGAAGTGAGTCGAGCACCGTTGCCCCTGCGTGAATCATCGCTGCTGCAGATACGGCTGGAACACCTGCTGCTGTCAATGGACCTGAGAAGGTTTGAGACGCAATCGTTGAACCGGCAGTTGTTGAAGCTGTCGCAGCCCCCATTAAAATACCAGAAAGAGGAGCTAGGACGAAGGCTGGCATGTTCATCGCTTCAAGAAGAGCAATCATATCGACTTGCAATGCAGAAGCCTTGATAATTCCAGCGATGGTACCCGTACCGATTAATAGAATCGATACACCAATCACTTTGCTAAGACCGAATTCAGTGAACTCAACCGTATTTTTCGCATGGCCTGTTACAACAATCGTCACTAAACCACCAAGAGGAAGTGCGATTAATGGGTCTACGCTAATTCCAGCGATTGAGCGAAGTGCAAGAAGGGCAATTACAACGATTGGTCCAAGCATGGCTTTGAAGAAAGAGAGAGACACGCCGCTTGTTCCAGATTCGTCTATACCGTCAAATTCATGAGCGCCGCCTTTTTTAGCAAGCAATCCAGCAAGAATAATTGCTACGAATAATGCGACAAAGGCAGGAATTAAGTTTTTCACCATCAACGCTGTAAGGTCGATTCCGAACGCTTCGGACGCGGCAATCGTATTCGGGTTTGGTGAAATGATGTTACCCGCTTTACCGCCACCAATCATCGCTAATAAAATCCCTGCTTTAGAAAGATTTGCTTTTTTAGCAATGGCAATAGCAATTGGAGCTACCGTGATAACGGCAATATCGATGAAGACCCCAACGGCACAAATAATCATTGTGGCAATCGCAATCGCTGCAATCGCACGTTTTTGGCCGAGTTTCTTCACAATCGTATCAGCAATCGTTTCAGCCGAGCCTGTCTTAATTAACGCTCCGGCTAAAATCCCACTTGTCATGATACGAAGAACAGGAGACATCATGCTTTGTGCGCCAGTAACCATGGCTTTTACTGTATCCGCAAGACCGCCGCCACCAATTAATCCTCCGATAAGAGCGCCGAAGATTAAACTGTAGGCTGGATGAACTTTCTTAACAATCAAAATAATGGCAAGTACGAGCCCGATTAAGGCTCCTAATGTTGAAAAGGTTGGTGCTGTCATTTTGGTTTCCTCCTATTGAATTGATTGAATTAAACGAAATACTTGTTCCACGCTACGAATCATATTTTCGCGCGCAGTTTCTGTTTCCATCGCTTCTTGAACGGTAATGACTCTTCGTAGAATTGGGAAGAAGGCATCGATTCCGTTCTCGTTACAGACACCCGCGTCTGGTGTGAGGCATCCTGCAAAGGCGAGTACTTTCTTGTCGTGTTTTTTCGCAAGATGAGCCACGCCGATTGGAGCTTTACCAAGAGCGGTTTGACTATCTAAGCGACCTTCGCCAGTGATGACAAAGTCGGCATCCTTCATCACTTCTTCGAGTCCCGTTTCTTCAAGGACAATCTTGATGCCACTCTCTAGAACCGCATTTGTATAAGTGAGAAACGCAAATCCCATTCCTCCGGCTGCACCCGTACCTGGGTAGAGGCGGTCGGCATGTTCAAAGGTTTCTTTCGATAGTTCTGCATAGTGGAGAAGCGCCTCGTCGAGTTCTTTCACCATTTCTTTTGTTGCTCCTTTTTGTGGACCGTAAATGGCACTTGAGCCCATTGGACCACAGAGCGGATTCGTTACGTCACACGCCACGCGGAAGGTGC
>CAJZJY010000070.1 GCA_916050055.1 uncultured Streptococcus sp. | reverse complement strand
GAACTTTATCCTCATAAGTTAATTTCATAAAAAAGCACCCCAAAAGTTAGATTTTCTGTCTAACTTTTGGGGTGCACTTCAAATTATCATATATGATAATTTCGTGTTGAAAAAAATAAGGAATCCTGTTGGACTCCTTATCTCTTACTTTCTTTTTTAGCCTCAATCTCAATAGCTGGGAAATCTTGACGCAATTTGTCAAAGAATGGCTGTAGATGTGCATCGGTCTCTTCGCCGATATTTTTAATTTGAATCTTCGTACTGCGAACCACGGCGTCTGGATCACTTGTTGCGAACACAAGGTACGACTTCATAAAGCTGCCACCTTCTTCAGGGTAAAATGTTTTCTCGAAATGGTGTACGCTCTTCGTTTTGTTTAAATCATAAATCTCTAAGCCTTTTACAGTGGAGCAGAAAAAGTTTTTATAGATATACACTCCTAAGGTATCATCGATATAATCGGATTTATTCAATAATGTAGATAAACGTTTGCCTTTCAACTCTGGATGACTTTCCACTAACGCTTCTGTGTTCTTATATCCTGCAAATAGACTATTGTAGTACGTCGCAAATTGATGATGTTTTTCCGCTAAATATACGAGTACTAGTCCTGGAATCAAGAGGACGAGAGAGATGATTAGGAATAGTTTTTGTGTTTCCTTTCCTGGTTTAATCGATAAATAGTTCTGATAACGACGTGAAAGTGGGGCTTTGATGTATTTTTCCATCGCATCTTGGGTACGATAGCTATAATCCATCACTTTCTTATCGTGAAATTCTGGCTCAACAAAGGTACCCGCAACTTTTTCAGGATGATCTCTTAAGGTATTTTTCTTATCGATTAATTGTTTGGCGGTCTCTTCATCTAATTCTAACCCGATGTATTGTGTCGTTTCGTTTCCATGAGAATCTTTTTCTAAATAAGAGACGATATAAAGCGACCATTTTCCAAAGTCCGAGTTTTGGACGGAGTGCTTGTCGATACCAGTGACCTTTAAGATAGAATCTTCATTTTTTACGATATCATTGAGGTTAAAATATTTATTTTGCAGTTGCAATAATGGAACGTTTAGTCTTGTTAAAGCAAAAACAAGGCAAAGCATAGCCGCCACGATTAAGGCCACCCCGGGATAAAAACGTTTATTATAACCACGAACACGATTCTTGTGCATATGAAAAACTCCTTTTACTTGTTAGTTCTATGGTAATGGAGATGGGAGAGAAAGGCAAGGGGGGAGTTCAGGGCTATGTGCAATTACTAAAATGCAGTAGTTGAGTCCTGAGCGCTCTTCGCAGTGGTTTATTGACTTTCTTTTCATCACTCGTGATTCAAGAAAGTCTAATAAACTTTGCGAGAAATCATTCACAGTGTGAATGATTTGGAATTCAAGAAAAGCAGAATGACTTCACACTGTGAACTCATTCTTAGCTTCTGTCTTTCTGCCTCACATCCTAGGCATTCGAACTCGAAAAAGCAGAAACGACGTCCACTTCCCGTAGTATCCGCACGACTTGTTCCAAGTCCCTTGCGTTACTCCGGTCCAGTGATTCGTTTCTGACCGCTTTTTCTCGTATCATAGGCATTAAATTTTGGTGGTTAGGTTATCCATGCTATCATGTTGTTATCGCAAAGGCGATGGATTATACCAGCAAAGGAGAATTGTTATGAAAAAATCAACCAAATTATTAATGACTACACTACTTGTTTCGTTAGGTTTGGCTGCATGTGGTGGCAATTCAACATCGACATCGACATCAGGTAATCAACAAAGTTTAACAATTACAACATTCGGAGAGTTAGCAACATTAGATAGCGCGGACTACGATGATGTTCCGAGCTCAGATATGTTAGGGCAAATTTTTGAAGGATTATATCGTGTCACTAAAGACAATAAAGTTGAATTAGGAATGGCAGCAGAAGAGCCAACTGTGAGTGCGGACGGCCTTGTATATACGTTTAAATTACGTGATGCAAAATGGTCTGACGGAACTCCTGTAACAGCAGGCGACTTCGTGTACACTTACCGTAAATTAGTAGACCCTAAAGAAGGACACGTGGCGCAATCGGCTGATGTGTTCAAAAACGCGAAGAAAATTCGTTCAGGCGAATTATCGACAGAAGAATTAGGGGTTAAAGCGATTGATGATAAAACATTAGAAATCACGCTTGAAAATCCTGCTCCATATTTACCAAAATTATTAACAGGGTCACGTTTCTTACCACAATCTGAAAAAGTGGCGAAAGAAAAAGGCGAAGGATACGGTTCTTCAGCAGATTCAATCGTGACAAACGGACCGTTCAAATTAGAAGGATGGACAGGTTCTGAACTTTCTTGGAAACTTGTGAAGAACGACGGTTACTGGGATGCAGCAAACGTTCAATTACAAAACGTTACTGTGAATGTATCGAAAGAAGTAGCGACTTCTGTTCAATTATTTGACGGAAAACAAGTCCAATACACAACAATCAGCGAACAATTCGTCGATCAATATAAAACGCAACCAACGTATCACGCTATTCCAAAAGCAACAATGGGGTACATGAATTTCAACGTAGAACGCAAAATCACAGGAAACAAACACTTCCGTCGTGCGATTGCGATGGCTTACGATAAAGCGGCTCTTGTAAACAACGTGTTAAAAGACGGCTCAATCGTTTCAAATGGTCTTGTTCCAAAGGGATTTGCTGAAAACCCAGAAACGGGGAAAGATTATGTGGAAGACCGTGGCGACTTACTCACCTACAATGTCGAAGAAGCGCAAAAAGAATTAGCACTTGCTAAACAAGAATTAGGGATGGACACAATCGAAGTGACCTTATTAACGTCAGATGCAGGTAGTGCGAAAGTGGTTGGCGAATATTTACAAGCGCAAATCCAAAAGAACTTACCAGGCGTGACATTGAACATTAAATCAGTGCCATTGAAAAACCGTCTTGAATTACAACGTGCAGATGATTTCGACTTCTTCTTCGGAACATGGGCACCTGACTATCAAGATCCAGTAAACTTCTTAGAACAATACGTAACAGGTGGAGGAATCAACTTCGGGAACTACTCAAGCGAAGCCTACGATAAAGCCGTTGCTGAAGTGAAAACAACATACGCAACGAAGCCAGCAGAACGTTACAAACAAATGATTGCGGCTGAAAAAATCGTGATGGATGATGTGGCTATCGCTCCAATCTACCAAGCAAGCCAAAGCTACTTACTTGCTGAAAACGTAGATGGATTCGAAGTACTTCCATTCGGACGTACCATCAACCTCCGTCAAGCCTCTGTAAAATAATCATAGAAGCAAAAATAAGAGACTCGAAAAAATTTCGAGTCTCTTTTTCGTTTTGTAAAAAAGCAAAATGTAACATATAAGTTACATTTTAATAATTCTCTCTTTGAACGATTTTGTCCAAAGAGTTTTTTTATAAGGATTTTGTCATATGGTAATACGGGTGACCGCTTAAGACGCGTTCACTTTCAGGCATGTAGCCTAGTTTTTCGTATAATTTGTAGGCCTTCGTATTGTCCTTCTCGCAGTTGAGGGCGATTTTTGTAGCTCCTTGCTGGCGCGCTAAGTTTTCTACTTCGACCAATAATTTACGACCGATTCCAATGCGACGATATTTGGGATAGACCGCTAAAATATCGATGTACCATTCACCGGGCATCGTCTCCTTATCCTCGTAGAGCGGAATTTGATGCGGGGTATGGTAATCCTCGTACAATCGGTGGAACGGGTCGTCAATCGCATCTTCTAAGTGTCCGTGATAGCCAAAGATGACGCCGGCGACTTTTCCTTCATGAATATAGACGAGCGTGTTCTTCAGACCGTAGCGAAACTGGTCGTCGAGCATGGCTTCTTCTAGCATCGCGTAGAGCATTTCCGGGCTCGTATGTTCCAGAATCGGCAGTTCCATATCTTGAATAATCAGTTCAATCAGAGGAATGATTTGTCGTCGCTCATCGAGCTTAGGTTGTCGAATCATTTCTGAACTCCTTGATATTGTTCCCGATAATCCGTTGGCGAAATCCCTGTACTCTTACGGAATTGTTTTGAGAAATACGTTGGAGTGGTAAATCCAACAATATCCGCCACTTGAGAAATCGAGTAATTCGTTGTTCGTAGTAAAATCTTGCTTTCTTTAATCCGGATAGCAATCAAATATTCCATCGGAGACATGCCGATTTCTTTCTTAAAGCTGTGTGAAATATAGAAACGGCTCAAGTGCGTCATCGAAGCGAGGTCTTCTAGCTGAATACTTTCGTGATAGTACGTTTCTAAGTAGTGTTTGATAAACGAAATATCCTTTGTCGCCTTGCTTTGTTTGCCGACTTCAAGGTCGAAGTGTTGGTGACGCAAGATTTTAATTAATAAGATTTCTAATAAGTTATGGCACACTAATTCGTAGCTCATCGATTGGGAAGTGGCTTCTTGTACCATCGCATTCAAATAACGCAAGATGTCTTTTTGCTCATCTCGCAAGTTGAAGAATGAAAATGGATGTCCACCTTCCGAGACGGGCGTTAAGTTTGAGAAGGAGAGCCCATTAATTCCTAACACAATATATTCCAGCGGTTCATCTGGAGAGGACAATTCTGTATGTTCTACTTGCGGATTGATAATGACAAAGTCGTTTGGTTTTACAGGGAAACGTTGGCCTTGAATATTAAACTCGCCTTTTCCGTCTACAACGTAAAATAATTCCGTAAAAGGGTGCGTATGGAGCGTACTATGCCAGTCGCTGTCATATTTAGATTTTGTGATAGATTCCAATTGAAACGATAAGCTCTTAATATCGGATTCCATCATTAAATAACGTTCATTGCTCATTGTCTAACCTTTCTATTTCTAAAGAGAGTTAAGAATATTATACACGTTAGGGAAAACGGTATCAATCTTAAACGTTATATAAATTTTAAGTGAAATATTTAATAACAGTTATGAAAATTATTGGAAGCAGGTTTTCATTCAGGTTTGAACGGTTTAAACGAAGAAAAATCATGTTTGCTTGACGCAACAAGAAAGGACAGGTATTCTAACCAAGAGTAAGAAAGGAGATTCATGGAAAGTAGGAACTAAATTTTCTAGAACCTAAAATCAGAGTAGACTTTATTGCGTTAAGTGCCCGGCGGATGGAATGTTGCCACTGGGACGAAAATGGAAACATTGCGGTAATTTAGTCGCATTCGCTGCATTTAAACAACACTAGAAATAGAAGTAGTTAAATGGAGCAACTCTTTACAAGTAAAGGAGATGCTAATATGGAAAATACAAAGAAATACAATCGAAAAAGAACACTGGATATTACAGTGATGGCGATGGTCGTAGCCATTCGTCTTGTGATGGAAATGTTGCCGGCGATTAAATTCGGCCTCTACGTACAAATCGGATTCGGGTTTATCGGAGCAGCCATCGCAGGGGTGATGCTGGGACCGTGGCGCGCGGCACTTGTGGGAATCCTAGTCGATATCCTCGGGAACTTCTTCCGCGGAGAGAGTGGACAATTCTTCATCGGATACACCTTCACAGCCCTTGTCGGAGGACTCATCTACGGATACTTCTTATATAAGAGACCACTCAGATGGGAACAAATCTTTATAACAGTATTACTCGTCACCATCTTCTGTAACCTCGGACTGAATTCAATCTGGGTGTATATGATGACAGGGAAAGCTTTCGCAGTCTTTATGCCAATGCGAATCCTGAAAAATATGATCTCGCTCCCATTGAATACCGCCATCCTCACCGTGCTCTTTTCAAACAAAACCATGAAGACTTTAATAGAGAAATACAGGGTGTGAGGCTTCGCGCCCAGAAATGGAACGTTGGACCCGAACGACGCAAAGGACTCGGAACGAGTCGTGCGTACGTTTGGGGAAACGCACGCCATTTCTGCGAAGCCGAACCCGACTAAAACAGGATATGAGGGCGAACGCTCAGGACTGAACCACTGGACCAGAATAACGCAAGGGACTGCTTGCAGTCGTGCGGATATTCTGGGAAGCAAAACTTCACAGTGCGAAGTTTTGCAGTCCTGTGAGCCCGAGTTCAACTACACAGGGTGTTAGGCTCTTGCTAGCACCCCCTCCCATTTAGGAGTAGAATAAAACCACAGAGCAGCTATATAAACTAGTTCAAAACGAAGGGAGGCACAACCATGCCATTTATTCATGTTGAAATGATCGAAGGAAGAAGCCGTGAACAAAAAGAA
>CAJZJY010000069.1 GCA_916050055.1 uncultured Streptococcus sp. | reverse complement strand
TGAATTTTGGGCAGCACGATTTTGGGGTAATTTTTGGTCCAAAACTTTCAATTTTTGAAAAAATCCTATTAAATTTTGTTTTTCGTTTTTTTAGGCTTTTTTGTTGATTTTGACTAAAAATTGAAATAACCCCCTAAATTTTGCAATTTCTTTGCGAAAAGCGTGTAAAAATTGTATAATATTGTAGAGTTATTCTACTTAAAAATATGTGAGCATGCATGAGTTTAATGGAGTTCTCACCAATATCCATTAGAAAAGAGGAAGTTCATGACAACTATCGTATCGATCTCTGATGAGTACATTACATTAGGGCAATTTTTAAAACATATTGACGTCATTACAACGGGCGGACAAGCAAAATGGTACTTGCAAGAATATACAGTTTTTGTAGATGGAGAGTTAGAAAATCGACGTGGTAGAAAATTATATCCGAATACACGTGTCGAAATACCTGATGAAGGTATTTTTATTGTGAAAGAAATGAAATCGGATGAAAATGATTTGAACACACATGACGCATGAAGCTGACTAATTTACAATTACAAAACTTTCGTAATTATGAATCTGTCCAACTAGAGTTTACAGACGGTGTGCATGTTTTTATTGGTGAAAATGCACAAGGGAAAACCAACCTGATGGAGTCGATTTATGCCTTGGCGATGACAAAGAGCCACCGCACGACAAACGACAAAGAACTGATTGGATGGAATAAAGAGTTTGCGACGATTAAAGGGACTGTTGAGAAAACAGCGACAAAGACAAATTTAGAATTGCAATTTTCTAAAAAAGGAAAAATCGCGAAAGTGAATTATTTGGAGCAAAAACGACTTAGTTCTTACCTTGGAAACTTGAATGTCATCCTCTTTGCCCCAGAGAACCTCACACTTGTCAAAGGGTCTCCGCAAAATAGACGTAAATTCGTGGATATGGAACTTGGACAAATGAGTTCCCTCTACCTCTATGATTTAGTGGAATATAATCGCGTCTTAAAACAGCGTAATACGTATTTGAAGCAGCTAGCGATTAAGAAAAAGCAGCCGGACGAATACTTAGAGGTTTTAAGCGAGATGTTAAGCGAGTTAGCTAGTAAAATCGTCTTTCATCGTCTCGATTTTATGAAGCAATTGGAGGCTTTAGCCATTCCGATTCATGACCAGTTATCGCTTGGTCGTGAGAAATTCTCGGTTTCGTATCAAGCAACGATTCCGCTGGAGGATGGTTTAACCCCTTCGCAAATGAAAGAAATCTATATCAATCAATTCAAGAAGAATCAAACTCGTGAGGCGGATCAAGCCACAACGCTGATTGGACCGCACCGTGACGATTTGATTTTTTATTTAAACGAGATTCCGGTTCAAACGTACGGTTCGCAAGGACAGCAACGTTCGACCGTTCTGAGTTTGAAGCTTGCGGAAATCGAATTGATGAAATTATCGACGGGTGAGTATCCTCTTCTACTATTAGATGACGTACTGTCCGAACTCGATGATGATAGACAAACTCATCTGATTAAGGCCATTGAAAATAAGGTGCAAACCTTTATTACGACAACGAGCCTGGATGGGATTAAGCAACAATTTATTAATGAACCAGTCGTAATACCGATTGAAAAAGGAACTATTTTAAAAACGGAGAGTGAGAATTAGCATATGACAGAAGAAAACAAAGCTGAATTAGCTGCGCAATATGATGCCAGTCAGATTCAAGTATTAGAAGGACTCGAAGCTGTTCGTAAACGTCCTGGGATGTATATTGGTTCAACAAGTAGTGCCGGGTTGCACCACCTTGTTTGGGAAATCGTGGATAACTCAATCGACGAAGCGTTGGCTGGGTTTGCGACACATATCGAAATCGACATCACTAAAGAAAATCACATTCGCGTAACCGATGACGGACGTGGGATTCCAGTCGATATTCAAGAAAAAACAGGTCGTCCTGCCGTAGAAACTGTATTTACAGTGCTTCACGCCGGTGGTAAATTTGGCGGTGGAGGCTATAAAGTTTCTGGGGGTCTTCACGGGGTTGGGGCTTCTGTTGTTAATGCTCTTTCAACAGACTTAACCGTTCAAGTATTTAAAGATGGCAACATTTATGAGCAATCTTATAAACGTGGTGCTGTTTTAGATGACTTAAAAATCATTGGGACAACAGATAAACACGGTACAAGCGTTTATTTCGTACCAGACCCAGAAATCTTCCAAGAAACAACAGAGTTCGATTTTGATAAATTAGCAAACCGTGTGCGTGAATTAGCGTTCTTGAATAAAGGATTAAAATTAACGATTACGGATTACCGACCAGAAGAGCCAGTTAAAAAATCTTTCTGCTACGAAGGCGGGATTAAGAGCTATGTGGAACACCTGAATAAATCAAAACAAGTGTTATTCGAAGAGCCAATTTATGTGGAAGGAGAACAAGATGGCATTCAAGTAGAAGTAGCCATGCAATACACTTCTGGATACCATACAAACCTTCTCAGCTTTACAAATAATATCCACACTTATGAAGGTGGGACTCACGAATCAGGGATGAAGACGGCCTTAACACGTGTGATTAACGATTACGCGCGTCGTCAAAAATTGATGAAAGAAAACGAAGAAAAACTTAGCGGTGAAGATGTCCGTGAAGGGTTAACAGCCGTTGTTTCTATCAAACACCCTGATCCACAGTTCGAAGGACAAACAAAAACGAAATTAGGAAACTCTGAAGCTCGTACGATTACAGACCGTCTGTTTTCAACACACTTCGATAAATTCTTAATGGAAAACCCTCAAGTCGCACGTAAGATTGTTGAAAAAGGGATTTTAGCTTCGAAAGCACGTCTTGCTGCAAAACGTGCCCGTGAAGTGACTCGTAAGAAATCTGGTTTAGAAATTTCAAACTTACCAGGGAAATTAGCAGACTGCTCAAGTAATGACCCAACGATTACTGAATTATTCATCGTCGAAGGGGACTCTGCGGGTGGTTCAGCAAAACAAGGACGTTCACGTCATTTCCAAGCGATTTTACCAATCCGCGGAAAAATCTTGAACGTTGAAAAAGCAACACTCGATAAAATTTTAGCCAACGAAGAAATTCGTTCGCTCTTTACAGCGATGGGAACTGGTTTTGGTGGAGATTTTGATTTATCGAAAGCTCGTTACCAAAAATTAGTCATCATGACCGATGCCGATGTCGATGGAAGTCACATTCGTACATTGCTTATTACTCTTTTCTATCGTTATATGCGCCCTGCAGTGGAAGCTGGATATATTTATATCGCGCAACCACCTCTTTACAAGTTGAAACAAGGTAAAAACGAATACTACATTCAAAATGATAAAGAGCTTGAAGAAAAACTAAAAGAATTACCAGCACATCCAAAACCACAATTATCACGATACAAAGGTCTTGGGGAAATGGATGCGGAACAATTATGGGAAACAACCATGAACCCTGAAAACCGTTCAATGTTACAAGTATCTGTGGAAGATGCTGCAGAAGCGGATCAAATTTTAGATATCTTGATGGGCGACCGTGTAGAACCACGTCGTGAATTCATTGAAAGCAATGCGAAATACATCAATATGGAAGATTTAGATATCTAATCCAGTAATCGAATTTGAAGAGAAGAATAGAAAAGGAGACGAATTATGTCTGAAGAAGTGAAACACTTTGAAGAAACTTTTGAATCAACTGATTTAGTACAAACGATGCGTAAATCATTTCTAGAGTATTCGATGAGTGTTATTGTATCGCGTGCTCTACCAGATGTACGCGATGGATTAAAACCAGTACACCGTCGTATTTTATATGGAATGAGTGAACTTGGAGTGACACCGGACAAACCGCATAAAAAATCTGCGCGTATTGTCGGGGACGTAATGGGTAAATATCACCCACACGGTGACTCTGCAATTTACGATGCCATGGTTCGTATGGCACAAGATTTCTCATACCGTTACCCATTAATCGATGGTCACGGTAACTTTGGTTCTGTCGATGGAGACGGAGCTGCTGCGATGCGTTATACAGAGGCTCGTATGAGTAAAATTGCTCTTGAAATGCTTCGCGATATTAACAAAGATACGATTAATTTCCGTGATAACTACGATTCAACAGAACATGAACCAGAAGTATTACCAGCACGTATTCCAAACTTATTAGTCAACGGTGCAACAGGGATTGCCGTAGGGATGGCAACGAATATTCCACCACATAACTTGGCGGAAGTCATTTCTGCTCTTCACTTATTAATGAAGAACCCTGATGTGACCACTACTGAATTGATGGAAGCTCTCCCTGGACCAGACTTCCCAACTGGAGGAATTGTCTTAGGTAAATCTGGAATTCGTCGTGCGTACGAAACAGGACGCGGATCGATTACGGTTCGTGGACGCGTACAAATCGAAGAATTGAAAAACGGAAAAGAACGCATCATCATCACTGAATTACCATATATGGTAAATAAAGCGCGTTTAGTAGAACGTATCGCACAATTACACCACGAAAAGAAAATCGAAGGCATTACTTACTTAAACGATGAATCTGACCGTGTGGGTATGCGTGTCGTGATTGAAGTGCGTCGTGATGTTTCAGCATCCGTTGTATTAAATAATTTATACAAATTAACACCATTACAATCAAACTTCGGATTCAACATGCTTGCGATTGTAAATCAAGAGCCAAAAGTATTGAGCTTAAAAGAAATTTTACGCCACTACTTAGACCACCAAGAAGAAGTGGTACGTCGTCGTAGCTTATTCGATAAGAAAAAAGCGGAAGACCGCGCTCATATTTTAGAAGGGTTACAAATCGCCTTAGACCATATCGATGCGATTGTGGCCATCTTAAGAAGTTCAGCAAGTGGAGATATCGCCAAAGAACGCTTCATGAATGAATACGGCTTAAGCGATAAACAAGCACAAGCAATCCTTGATATGCGTATGGTTCGTTTAACAGGATTAGAACGCGAGAAAATCGATGCAGAATACAACGAATTACAAGCAACGATTCAATACTTAGAAAAAGTATTAGCGAGCGAAGAACTTCGTTACGAAATCATCGAACAAGAGCTTCTTGAAATCCAACAACGTTTCGACAATCCTCGTCGTACAGAATTATTAGTCGGAGAAGCGTTAAGCCTTGAAGATGAAGATTTAATCGAACAAGAAGATGTCGTGATTACATTAACGAAGAATGGATATATCAAACGTCTTGCCAACACTGAATTCAAGGCACAACGTCGTGGAGGACGTGGGGTTCAAGGAATGAGCGTCCATGATGATGACTACGTGGAAAACATGATTTCATGTTCAACACACGATTCACTCCTCTTCTTTACGAATACAGGAAAAGTGTACCAAGCAAAAGGGTATGAAATTCCTGAATATAGTCGTACAGCAAAAGGATTACCAGTTATCAACTTATTAAACATTGATTCAGCTGAGAAAATCCAAGCGATTATCAGTGTTCCAGAATCAGATGAATCAGAACGTTACTTGTTCTTCACAACATTACGTGGAACGGTAAAACGTGTTCGTCTATCAGAATTCAAGAATATCCGTACAAATGGTCTACGTGCCATCCAATTACGCGAAGATGATGAATTGATTCGTGTAGTAGTCACAAGCGGAAATGATGGCATCATCCTCGGAACTTATCACGGTAACGCTGTAAGCTTCCATGAAGATAAAGTTCGTGCGATGGGTCGTACCGCTTCAGGTGTTCGTGGGGTTTCTCTACGTGAAGGCGACTATGTCATCGGAATGGATATTTTAACGCCAGACCGTGAAGTATTAGTAGTCAGCGAAAAAGGTTACGGAAAACGTACAGCTGCGAGCGAATACGCATTGAAAGGCCGTGGCGTAAAAGGGGTTCGTACACTTCGTATTACTGAGAAAAATGGACCACTTGTCTGCCTACGTACCGTAACTGGAGACGAAGACTTACTTATCATGACGAATAAAGGGGTTATCATCAGATTCCATGCCGAAGACGTGTCTCAAACAGGCCGTGGCGCACTTGGAGTTCGTATGATGCGTCTCGATCAAGATGCGATTGTAAGTTCATTAGCGATTGTGGACCGCGAAGACGAAACAGAAGAAGCTTCTGAAGCGACTGAATCAACAAATGAATCAGTAGCAACAGAAACACCAACTGCATCACTTTCAGAAGACCAAATCAAAGGCAACATGAAAGACTTTGCGCAACAATTAGTTGACGAAGAAAATGAATAATCAGTAAGAGACTGAATCACTCTATAAAATCGATTACTACGAATCCTTACGG
>CAJZJY010000068.1 GCA_916050055.1 uncultured Streptococcus sp. | reverse complement strand
CTTTTGAAATACGTTTGGTCGTAGAAGCAATCACTTCTTTAGCTTCAGGGACTGTCAACGTTGGTGCATCTAGTGAAATTTCTTCACTCACGAGCACGACTGGACTCTTCACTGTTGAGATAATATCTTCAACGCGGTCGATTGGTGTATTCACATCAACCGGGCAATAGGCATGACCTGATTTCACACAAGCCAAGAAATAGACCAACATAAATGGATGTTTATGCCCATAGACTACGATTGGAGATTTATTCCCTTTGTATGTCTCATGTAAGTATGCCGCTAGCTTATCTGAGTACTCCCAGACAAGACTTGCTGTTAACTCTTCTTCCGGCATTAAATCGTGTCGGTAAACAACTTTATCTTGTTTTGTATTTAGTTCTAATTGTTCTAATAATGGTTTCATAATCCGCTCCCGAGCACCTTTTCAAAATCTCTTTCTGAAAAACAACTGTTCTATTTTCAGATACAAAAGAATTATAGCATACGGCTTCTTTCTTGCCTATGATATTTCAAGAAATATTATAGTTTTTTAACGTTTTAAAATGAAAAAGAGGCCGAAAAACTTTTCGACCTTTTCTGCTCATTTTTTTACGCAAGTCTGCTTAAGAAATACTTCACTTCAATTTCAACACCAAGCGCTAATACACGCTCATCGATATCGAATTTTTCATGGTGATGTCCATAAGCTGTTTCTTCGCCAGATTGGCTACCAAGTAAGCCATAAACACCAGGTTTATTCACTACGTAATCCGCAAAGTCATCGGCACCCATTGACAATTCATAGTTTGTAATGAGGTTATCAATCCCCTCTACTTGTGCAACCACTTTTTGGAATTCTTCGGCTAACTCTGGAGTGTTAATGACTGGAGCTGCTGCATCATACCAATCAATTTCAAATTCACAACGATTGAGTTCAGCAATTCCTTTGGCAATACGTGTAACAGCTTCTTTTAAGTGTTCACGTGTTTCATGGCTAAACGCACGAATCGTTCCTTCGATTTCAGCGTCATTGGCAACGATATTATAGCGAGTTCCTGCATTTAATTTACCCACTCCGACAACAGCACGGTCGATTGGATTCACTTCACGAGCGACGATGGTTTGCAAAGCCACAACCACTTCGCTGGCTGTCACTAGCGCATCATGCCCTAAATGAGGACGTCCAACGTGCGCGCTCTTTCCTGTGATTTTGATTTTGAAAATATCACATGAAGCATTCACCGGTCCACCTTTAACCGCAAACGATCCGACAGGTAATCCTGAATTGACGTGAATCGCAAATGATTCATCGATATTGTCAATTTTTCCAGAAGCGACAAATTGCTTCGCTCCCGCACCGATTTCTTCTGCAGGTTGGAACGCAATTAAGACGGTCCCTGCAAAGCTGTCTTTCAATTCGTTCAGAACTCTTGCCGTTCCTAACCCCATTGTCGTATGCGCATCATGTCCACAAGCATGGTTTAACCCAGGACGTTTAGACGCATAAGGTTTGCCAGTGCAGTCAGGAAGTTCTAGCGCATCGATATCGGCACGAAGTAAAACGGTCTTTCCTTCTCCTTTACCACCTTTAATAATAGCTAACGTTCCTGTTTCAGCTACTTTTTCAAATGGGATTCCAAATGCAGTTAATTCTTTTTGAATGTAGGCAGCAGTATCGTACTCTTTTAAGCTTGATTCTGGGTTTTCGTGAAAATGTCTTCTTGTTGCGACAAGGTATTCGTTTAACGCTTGTGCTTTTTGTTTAATTTCGCTCATCGTCTTTGCCTTCTTTCATTGAATAAAGAGGCATGCTAAGCACGCCTCTTAAGGTTTTGTTATTTCAAAGTAGCTTTTTCCCAAACTGGTACGTTAGCACCTTTTGAAACTTCTTCGATTTTCTTAGCTGTTTCTGGTGATTGGTAGTATTCTACGATTTTTTTGTAAACTTCGTTGTTTTCGTTACCTTCTTTAGCAGCGATTACGTTGTAGTAAGGTTGTGAAGAATCAGTAATTTGTTCAATAAAAATAGCATCTTTTGTTGGTTGGAATCCAGCTTCAACAGCGAAACCGTTGTTGATTAATGAAGCAGCAACATCATCTAAAGCACGAGCTGTTTGTCCAGCAGGTAATTCTTTGATTTGGATGTTTTTAGGATTTTCAACGATATCATCTTTAGTTGCTAAAGTGTTGTTAGGATCTTTTAATTTGATTACGCCAGCTGCGTGTAGTAAACGTAATGCACGTGAGTTGTTTGAAGTATCTTCAGGAATAGCAATTGTATCGCCATCTTTTAATTCACTTACGTTTTTGATTTTCTTAGAGTAAACACCCATTGGAGCAATAACTGTGTATCCGATTGGTTTGATGTGTGTTCCTTGCTCTTTGTTGAAACGTTCTAGGTAAATAATTGTTTGGAAAGAGTTCAAATCAACGTCGCCGTTTTCTAACGCTTGGTTAGGTTGTACGTAGTCAGTGAATTCTACTAATTCAACTTCAATACCTTCTTTTTCTTTCAAGCGAGCAATAACATCGTCCCAAACTTCGTGGTTACCAGCGTTAACCCCGATTTTAACGTGTTTGTTTTCTTGTTTTGCTTCTGATGAAGCTGAGCTTGATGAGTTTGATGTTTGTGCAGCTCCACATGCCGCTAATGTTAATGCTGCCGCTGCAGCTACGAATAATTTTTTAATGTTCATTTTGTTTTTCCCCTTTTTGTGTTGGTTTGATTTTTTGTTTTTGGATGAGATTGAACGCATCCTGGTAGTTGAACTCGGGCTGTTAAGCTCGAATTCAGTGTAGTTGAGTTCGGAAAAGCAGAGGCTCAAGCCTTTCGAGGTTAGTCCGCACGACTTGTTCCAAGTCCTTTGCGGCTAACCTGCGAACCGTCATCGCCTCTAACCGCTTTTCCTCACATCCTGTTAGTTGAACTCGGGCTCACAGGACTGACGTCCACTTCCCGAAACGTACGCAGAACGTTTCACGTTCCTTCCGTCGTTTCGGTCCAGTGATTCAGTCCTGAGCGTTCGCCCTCGTATCCTGGCTTTTACTTAGTAGCTTTTTTCTCTAAATAGTCACCGATTGCTTGGCAGATGAAGACGATGATTAACATGATAATTGTGGCTACCACGATAACGTCTCCTTGGAATCGGTTATAACCTCGTGAGATGGCTACGTTACCGATACCGCCGGCACCAAACGCTCCGGCCATGGTTGTTAAACCAATTAAGCTGATAATTGTTAGTGAGCTTGCACGGATTAAGCTTGGCAAGCCTTCTTTTAAGTACACGCGGAAGATAATTTCTAGCGGTGTACATCCCATTGCTTCACTCGCTTCGATAACCCCTTTATCTACTTCGGTCAACGCTAATTGCACTTGACGAGAGTAGAATGGAACGGTTGCGAATACTAGCGGAACGATCGCTCCTGGAATACCAATGGTTGTTCCTACGATTGCACGAGTTACTGGAATCAGTAACATGGCAAGGATGATAAATGGAATCGAACGGAATAAGTTCACCACTTTATCAAGTACCAAGTACAATCCTTTGTTTTCAAGGATGTTTCCTTCACGCGTAACAACTAGTGTCACACCTAAAGCAATCCCTAAGATACCCGCGATTAAACCTGTTAACCCAACCATGATTAATGTATCAAGTGTGGCTTTTTGAATTTCCAACCATACTTTAGCATCGATGTTTGGGAACCAAGTTTTAAAATCGATAAAGGCTAATAAATTCATCTTAGACACCTCCCTTTTCTTCTAAGACTTCTACTGAAACGCCTTGTCCTTTAATGTAAGAAAGTGCATTTTCGATGCTTTCTTGTTCGCCTGATAAACCAACCAATAATGTTCCTACTGGAGTTTCTTGGATGATTTCCACGTTGGCGAATAAGATATTCGCTGCTACTTGGAATTGAGTTGATAATTTCGTAATCAACGGTTCCCCTGTTGAAGCACCGACGAATGAAATTTTCACTAAGTAATCTCCATCTTTCAGATTCAATAACTGTTCGTGTGAGAGAACTGTTTCAATTCCTTGGTTGATATGAGTTGCTGTATCAATGAAATCTTTTGTTAAGTTGCGTTGTGGGTTTGTAAAGATATCAAGCACTGTTCCTTGCTCAATCACTTCACCGTCTTCCATTACGGCAACCTTATTACAAATTTCTTTAACGACTTGCATCTCATGCGTGATAATCACAATCGTAATGCCTAATTGCTCATTAACCTTCTTCAATAACTCTAAGATTGAGTAAGTTGTTTTAGGGTCAAGCGCACTTGTCGCTTCGTCACAGAGCAATACGTCTGGGTCGTTGGCTAACGCACGGGCAATCGCCACACGTTGTTTTTGTCCCCCAGAAAGTTGGCTTGGATAGCTGTTTGCTTTATCTTCAAGACCAACCAATTGCAGTAGAGAATCAACTTTCTCTTTAATTTCTTTCTTCGTTAATTTCACCAATTTTGGTTCCGCGTTTGGATCAACAGCTGTTTCTCCTTCTTCCACTAGCGGTTTCTTCGCTTTTTTCAGCGGGAAAGCCACATTGTCAAAGACGCTTAACGTATTCATTAAGTTGAAGTGTTGGAAAATCATCCCAATTTTCTTACGTGCGTCACGCAATTCATTTGGTTTCAATTTCAATAAATCTACGCCATTGACTTCCACATTTCCACTTGTAGGACGTTGAAGTAAGTTAATGGTACGAACTAGCGTACTTTTACCAGCACCACTATATCCGATAATTCCATAGATATCCCCGTCTTCCACATTGACAGAAACATTTCGAACGGCTTTTACGACTTTCTTACCTTGCGTAAAGGTCACGTCGATATTTTCTAATTTAATCATGTGTTCTCCTTTCTTTTGCTCAAACAAAAATCGTCCCCTCACTAACATGGGTTAGCAAAAGGACGAGTCAAATTCTCGTGTTACCACCTTTGTTTATAGTATTCTCACAAATACTATCTCAGTCTGTTTCAATCAAAACAGAAAGCTGTATCGGGCTTACCCGTAATCATCTAATCATTCGACAATTAACACTCCGAGGCCATCTTCAAAGCTTCCACTAATGTCTCTTTTCACCAACCGAGACTCTCTACTGAAAAGTTCCACTTTTACTCTTCTCATCAACGTGTCTTATAAACATGTTAATAGGATACCAACAAACCGCCTTCTAGTCAATTAACACTTTTTTATTACCTGTTATAACTATTGGTTATATCAGTTTTAAAACTACTATATAATAGCTAATATTTTTCTAGCCTTTCATTTTCTTGTACAATGAGAATGACAACCTCGAAAGGAGCTTTCTTATGGAGCACGAATTAATTCCTTATAAAACAATGCCGACTTGGACGGCGACAACTTTACCCGAGCCCTTCCAAAAAATGCATAATACCGAAGTAGGGACTTGGGCACACCTCACGATTTTAGAAGGCGCGCTTACCTTCTATGAACTCGATCAAGACGGAAATGTTTTAGCCCAGCATCTCTTTACAAAAGATTCCGAGATTCCATTCGTCGAACCTCAAGCATGGCACCGCGTTTCACCTGCCAGTGATGACTTGAAATGTTATCTTACTTTCTATTGTACGCCTGAAGATTATTTTGCTAAAAAATACGACCTCACTCGTACGCATTCGGAAGTGATTGAGGCAACACCGAAGTTCCCAAAAGGAAAGGTGCTCGACCTTGGAAGCGGTGAAGGAAGAAATAGCTTATACTTGGCGAAGAAAGGCTTCGATGTGACTTCGCTCGACATTAACTCAATGAGCCTTGCAAAATTAGAACAGATTGCGGAAGCAGAAGGGCTTAATATCGATATTCAACCTTATAATATTGAGAGCGCAGATATTCCTGGCGGTCTCTATGACGTCATTATTTCAACAGTGGTACTAATGTTCTTAGATCCGTATGCAATTCCTGATGTGATTGAAAATATGCAATCACACACTGCACCTGGCGGGTTCAACCTCATCGTAGCGGCCATGTCGACAGAAGACGCGCCATGTCCAGTGAACTTTCCTAAGACTTTTGCAAGCGGCGAATTGAAAGACTACTACGCTGGTTGGACATTGCATAAATATAATGAAGACTTTGGCCAACTGCATAAAACAGACGAAAACGGCAATCGTATTAAGATGAGATTTGTGACCATGTTGGCACAAAAATAAAGATGTGAGCAATCGCAATATACTACTTAAGACACGAAAAAGGACATCAGCAAATGCTGATGTCCTTTTTGCTCACATCCTGTAGTTGAACTCGGGCTCACAGGACTGACGTCCACTTCCTGATATGTCCGCACGACT
>CAJZJY010000067.1 GCA_916050055.1 uncultured Streptococcus sp. | reverse complement strand
GAGCAATCGCGTTCAGAAATGGAACGTTGGACCGGAACACCGGAAGGAACGTGAAACGTTCTGCGGATGTTTCGGGAAACGCACGCCATTTCTGCGATTGCGAGCTCAACTACAAACAGGATACGAGGGCGAACGCTTGGCCACAATTCACAGTGCGAATTGTGGGTCACTGGACTGATATGACGCAAGGGACTCGGGACGAGTCGTGCAAAATCCTTCACAGTGCGAAGGATTTGGGTCGTGGGCATTGCAAATGATATTGAATGGTTAATCTATAAGACAATACAATATAAATTATTTGCAGTAATAAACCACCGCGCCTAAGTCATGTCACACCCCATTGAATGCACTAAAAAATTATCATATATGATAATTCACACATTTGTTAATTTCACCATACATATTTTATTTTTATCAATTTAACAACATTATTTTAAGAAAAAGGAGACTTCTATGACGCAAATTCTAGATGGGAAAGCATTAGCTGGAAAAATAAGAGAAGGACTAAAACAGGAAGTAGAACAACTTTCTAAAAGTGGAGTCACACCTTCACTAACAGTAATTCTTGTTGGAGAAGACCCAGCTAGCCAAGTGTACGTGCGTAACAAAGAACGTGCAGCAACAGAAGTAGGCATTCATTCAAACGTGATTCGACTCAGCGAAGAAACGACACAAGAAGAGTTATTAGAATACGTGAATAAGCTCAATCATGACGCAAGCATTCACGGAATTTTGGTGCAATTGCCCTTGCCAAAACATATCGATACTGATGCTGTCTTAGAAGCGATTGTTCCTGAAAAAGATGTGGACGGATTCCATCCAGTGAACTTGGGGAAGTTACTGCAAAAGGATGAATCGATTGTTCCGTGTACACCGCAAGGAATCATGGAATTCTTCAAAGAATATAATATTAATCTTGTTGGAAAAGAGATGGTGATTATCGGCCAAAGTACGATAGTCGGCCGTCCAATGGCACTTTTAGGATTGAATCATGGTGCGACAGTTACAGTTTGCCATAGCCGTACTAAAGATTTAGCCCAAGTTGCTAAACGTGCTGATATTTTGATTAGTGCAGTCGGAAAAGCTGGACTCATTACAAAAGACTTCGTGAAAGAAGGAGCCGTTGTGATCGATGTCGGCATTAACCGTAATGAAGCAGGAAAACTCTGTGGTGACGCCCTCTTCGATGAAGTGGCACCACTCACAAGTGCAATCACACCTGTTCCAGGTGGGGTGGGCCCAATGACGATAGCAATGTTACTAGCGCAAACCGTAAAAAATGCAAAAAGTAAGAAGGAGTAGGACATGGAACAAGAATACTTAACCGTCAGTGCGCTGACGAAGTATATTAAAACTAAATTTGACCGTGATCCGCACTTAGACCGCGTTTACTTGACGGGAGAAATTTCGAACTTTAATAAAAATAGTGTGCATAAGTATTTCAACTTGAAGGATGAAAATGCCATTATCGCTGCAACGATGTTCCAAGGAGCGTACAAGAAAATTCAATTCCAACCAGAAGAAGGAATGAAGGTTCTTGTGATTGGGCGCGTAACGGTATATGAGAAATCTGGGAAATACCAAATGATTATCGAGCACATGGAACCAGATGGTGTTGGAGCTCTTTATCAAGCCTATGAACAGTTGAAAAAGAAATTAACGGAAGAAGGCTTATTTGCTGGACCGAAGAAACCAATTCCTGTATTTCCAAAGAAAATTGCGATTTTAACCAGTGATACAGGTGCTGTTATCCGAGATATTCAAACAACGGTTGCACGTCGTTTCCCAATCGCGCAACTCGTGTTATATCCAACCGTGGTGCAAGGAGTACACGCGGTTCCAAGTATTCTTAAAAACTTAGACTTAGTCGAACAGTCGGATGCCGATGTGGTTATCATTGGTCGTGGTGGAGGTTCCATCGAAGATTTATGGGCCTTTAATGAGGAACCGGTTGTAAGACGTGTCGCTTCATTCTCACTACCTATTATCTCCAGTGTAGGGCATGAAACAGATACGACTTTAACAGACTTTGCTGCTGACCAACGCGCAGCTACACCAACTGCCGCAGCAGAACTTGCAACGCCGGTTTTAAATGAGATTCATTTAAAACTTGGAAATTTAACAGGGCGCTTGCAAACGACGATGCTGAACCAGTTGAATACTCGTAAAGAGTTATTAAGTAAACTAGAAAAGTCGGGTATTTTCGTAAAACCAGAGCGGATGTATGAAGTCTATGCACAACAAGTCGATCAACTGCGATTAAAACTAATGCAAGGCATGCAACAAAGACTTCACTTGGCAAAACAACAGTCGATGCAATTTACGCACCGCCTGCAATTAGTGTCGCCAGAACAAATCTTAATTCAACAAAAGCAAAAACTCGAATGGTTGCATAAGCAATTAGTTGATAGCAATCAAAATTACTTGCAAGATAAGCAAATCAGATTCCAACAATTAGTGGAGAAATTAGATTTACTCAGTCCATTAAAGATTATGACACGTGGTTACGGTATCGTATTTAAAGACGGCGATATCGTAAAATCTATTGACCAAATTGAAGAAAAACAACCAATTGAAATCAGACTCAGTGATGGTTTAGTGAATGCTACTGTCACAGCAAAAAATAAGGAGAGTTTATAATGGCTAAAAAAGAAATGAAATTCGAAGAAGCAATGGGTGCCTTAGAACAAATCGTGCGCCAATTAGAAAGCGGAAATGTTCCTTTAGACGAAGCGCTTGATAAATTTAAAGAAGGAATGGAATTAAGCCAGTTATGTAATGAAACATTGACAAAAGCCGAAGAAACCGTTCGTGCAATGATTACAGTGAATGCAGAAGGAAAAGAGGCATAGTCGTATGGTGAAGGATGTTATTCAACAACTTCAACAAGACGTAGCACTTCATTTAACGCAGCTGATTGAAAAAAGAACTTCAGATGCAAGGTTGAAAGAAGCGATGCTATACGCCGTTCAATCCGGTGGGAAACGCATTAGACCGCTCTTGACACTTGCAGTTGGAGCTTCTGGAACGTTAACAAATGAAGCGGCGTTAGACTTGGCATGTGCCTTAGAGATGATTCATACGTATTCACTCATTCATGATGACTTACCAGGGATGGATGACGATGACCTTCGTCGTGGTCGTCCAACCGTGCATAAGGCTTTTGATGAAGCCACTGCGATTTTAGCTGGGGATGCATTACTGACATTAGCATTCGAAGTGGCAGCAAATGCCAACTTACAAGCTCATCAATTAGTGGAAGCCGTGAAGATTTTATCGAGCGCTTCTGGGATGAGTGGCATGATTTCAGGGCAAATGAAAGATATTGCTAGTGAAGAAGTGACGATTACTTTGGAACAAATGAAAGAAATCCATCGTGAGAAAACAGGCGAGTTATTACTAGCTGCTGTTCGTCTTGGAAATCTATTTATCGATGATGCGAAGATGAAAGAAGCTTTTGTTTCATATGCGACTCACTTTGGCCTAGCATTCCAAATTCAAAACGACTTGCAAGATGTGTGCTGGACAAGTGAGCAAACTGGTAAAGAAACAGGTAAGGATTCAGAACTTAGTAAAAATACGTATCCTAGTCTCTTAGGAGTAGAAGGCGCAAAAGATGCCTTAGCAAGCGAAATTTCGTCTTGTAAGCGTACGTTAGAGGAAGTTGAGTTTACACCAGCAAATCAACAAACAAAGGCGCTACTCGTTGAATTTTTAACGTATTTAGAAATATAGGAGTAACAAATGGAAAAAGAACGTGTGGATATTCTAGTCGTCCAACAGGGATTGACAGATTCCAGAGAAAAAGCAAAACGTCTTGTCATGGCGGGACAGATTGTGGATGCGGTGAATCATAACCGTTACGATAAACCAGGGGAGAAAATTCCTGTGACGAGTTCATTAATGATTAAAGGTGAACCGTTAAAATATGTATCTCGTGGTGGGTTGAAATTAGAAAAAGCCTTAAAAGAATTCGATGTCAGTGTCGATGGAAAGATTTTACTTGATATCGGTGCTTCTACAGGTGGCTTTACAGACGCGGCCTTACAAAATGGGGCTAAACAAAGTTATGCACTCGATGTAGGGTATAACCAATTAGATTATAAACTTCGCCAAGATGAACGTGTCGTTGTCATGGAGCGTATGAATTTCCGTTTCGCAACTCCAGATGATTTCACAAAAGGACAACCAGATGTGGCTTCAATTGACGTATCGTTTATCTCGTTGAAACTTATTTTACCGCCGTTAAAACCAATTCTAAAAGAAGGCGGAGACGTGCTCGTGTTGATTAAACCGCAATTCGAAGCAGGTCGTGAGCGCATCGGGAAAAAAGGAATTGTTAGCGATCCAAAAGTACATGAAGATGTATTAGTAGATATTTTAAGCTTTAGTGAACAAATTGGATTCACTGTCGAGAAAGTAACGTATTCACCAATTACTGGTGGAAGTGGGAATATTGAATTTTTAGCGCATTTAAAAAATACGGCTCCAAGTGAGGTTCATTCATTTGAAGAACTCGCGCGTGAGACGGTTAAAGAAGCGCAACGATTAAAAAAGTAAAGGGTGACGAACTTGATTCAAGAGATTTATATTAAGAATTTTGCCATTATCGAAGAAGTTCAGTGTACGTTTGAAAAAGGAATGACGGTATTAACCGGGGAAACGGGTGCTGGTAAATCGATTATTATTGATGCGGTTGGCCTATTAATTGGGGAACGTGCATCGCTCGAGATGATTCGTTATGGTGAAGAAAAGTCCTTGATTCAAGGTGTTTTCCGAATTGAGGATCCAGCTGTTGTTGAAAAGTTGCAAGAATTCGGGGTTGAAGTTGTTGAAAATGAATTAATGATTCAACGTGAATTATTGCAAAACGGAAAATCAAACTGCCGTATTAATGGACAGTTAGCGACTGTTGCGCTCCTTAAACAAATCGGACCTTATTTAATCGATATTCATGGTCAAAATGAGCATTTCCTCTTATTAAACGAAGAGAAACACCTAGGGCTATTAGATGAGTTTGCACACCATCAAATGGGTTCGTTGTTGGGCGAGTACGATGAAGCATACGCTAAAGTGGTTGCTGCCAAACAAGAGCTTAGAGCCTTGCAAACGGCAGAAAAGGAAGACGCACAACGCGTAGATATGTTGAAATTCCAATTGCAAGAAATTGAAGAAGCTAATATTTATGTGGGTGAGGAAGAACAATTAAGTGAAGAAAAAGAATACTTCACTCATTTCCAAAAAATCCAAACGGCACTTCAAACAGCTCTTGCTGCTCTTGAAGGGGAAGAATATTCAAGCGTTGATGCCATCGGAGAAGCGACACGTGAAGTAGAAAGCCTAGAATCGATTTCAACAAGCTTCAAGACACTTTCTACGCAAATGAGCGAGGCTTACTATCAACTGCAGGATGCTGCAAGTGCGATTCGTCATGAAATTGAAAATGCTGAGTTTGACGAAGAACGCCTTGCCTTTATCGAAGAACGTCTTGATGTTTACTATCAATTAAAACGTAAATATGGGGATGATGCAGAAGAAATTCTAGCCTTCCAAGATAAAGCAAGAGACGCTTTGAATAAGATTGAAAATAAAGAAGCATTGATTGCTGAAACAGAAAAAGTATTGAAACAAGCTACTCTTGAAGCCTTTTCGATTGCAGAGAAGATTTCAAGCATTCGTCGAGAAGTGGCGAAACGATTAGAAGCCGATATTGTGAGCGAATTGCACGGTCTCTATATGGAGAATGCGCAATTTGCCATCCAATTTAAGACTTCGGAAGCCTTACTCGAAACAGGGATTGACCTTGTTGAGTTTTATATTTCAACGAATAAAGGGGAACCATTGAAGCCTCTAAGCAAGATTGTTTCTGGTGGGGAGTTGTCGCGTATTACATTAGCGATGAAGTCCATCTTCACGAAAGAACAAATCGTTGGAACGATTATCTTTGACGAAGTGGATACAGGAGTTAGCGGACGTGTGGCGCAGGCGATTGCTTCAAAAATGCACTACATTTCTGAATATGCTCAAGTGTTGAGTATTACGCATTTACCACAAGTGGCCAGTATGGCGGATACGCATATTCATATTGAAAAAGTAGAAGAAGGCGAACGTACGCATACGATTCTAAAAGTGATGGACCAAACAGAACGGACAGAAGAAATTGCACGTATGCTTTCAGGTACAACGATTACCGCACTAACACTTGAAAATGCAAAAGAACTATTACAAATTTCAAACGCAATTAAACAAGAAAATGATACACGAGCAGAAGGTGAACGCAAATGACAAAAATCTTTGCACATAGAGG
>CAJZJY010000066.1 GCA_916050055.1 uncultured Streptococcus sp. | reverse complement strand
CGACTCCCCTAGGCGGCTTAGAATATACTCCACGCTACAAACATTGTTTTGTAGCGTTTTTTGATGCACAAAAAAGCAGAACTTGAACTAAATTCAAGTCCTGCTTTTTAAGCGGTTGTATCAACTTTCTTCCCTATAAGTGAAGAATATAATTTTTATGCGAATTTTGAGAAGTCCCAAATATCAGTCGCTAATCCTTCGTAAAATTCAGGTTCGTGACACACCATTAATAGACTTCCTTTATATTCTTGTAATGCACGTTTTAGCTCCTCTTTGGCATCTACATCCAAGTGGTTGGTTGGTTCATCGAGTACGAGCACGTTTGATTCTTCATTCATCAATTTACAGAAACGAACTTTTGCTTGCTCTCCCCCACTGAGTACTTGCACTTGACTCTCGATATGCTTACTTGTTAATCCACAACGAGCGAGCGCTGCACGTACTTCTGGTTGTGTCATGGATGGGAAGGTATCCCAGATTTCTTCTAAGGCTGTCTTACGGTTTCCTTTTGGCGTTTCTTGTTCGAAATACCCAAGGTCGATATAGTCCCCGCGCGTTACTTTTCCGTTCAATGGCTTAATAATCCCTAATAAGCTCTTCAAGAGTGTCGTTTTTCCGATACCATTCGCACCAACGATGGCAATCTTTTGGCCACGTTCCATTTCAAGATTCACATGTCCTGTTAATGGACGATCGTATCCAATCACTAAATCTTCGGCTTGGAAGATGTAACGACCAGGCGCTCTAGAAGTCTTGAACTCGAATTTTGGTTTTGGTTTCTCACTAGCTAATTCGATGACTTCCATCTTATCCAGTTTCTTCTGACGAGACATCGCCATATTCCGTGTTGCCACACGCGCCTTATTACGGTTTACGAAGTCCTTCAAGTCCGCGATTTCTTTTTGTTGACGGTTGTATGCCGCTTCTAGTTGAGATTTCTTCATCGCATACACCTCTTGGAACTGATCATAGTCTCCAACATAACGGTTCAGCTCTTGATTGTCCATATGGTAAATCAAGTTCACTACGCTATTTAAGAATGGAATATCATGCGAAATCAGGATAAATGCATTTTCGTATTCTTGTAAGTAGCGTTTCAACCATTCGATATGCTCTGCGTCTAAATAGTTTGTTGGCTCGTCGAGCAATAAAATGTCTGGTTTTTCTAATAATAATTTTGCCAGTAACACTTTTGTACGTTGCCCACCACTGAGTTCACTTACGTCGCTATCCATCCCAAATGCTGCAACGCCTAATGCACGCGCTACTTCATCGATTTTAGCATCCAGAATATAGAAATCATGGCTATCTAGTCGCTCTTGCAATTCGCCCACTTCTTCCAGCATCGCGTTCATCTCGTCTTCGTTTGCGTCTCCCATTGCCATATACAATTCATTGATACGCGCTTCAGCCACAAATAAATCATCGAAGGCTTTTTGAAGAACACTGCGAACCGTCATTCCTGGTTCAAGGACGGTATGTTGGTCCAAGTATCCCACCTTTACATTTTTAGACCACTCGATTTTCCCTTCGTCGGGTTGTAATTGACCTGTCACGATATTCATGAAGGTTGATTTCCCTTCACCATTTGCTCCAACGAGTCCGATATGTTCCCCTTTTAATAGACGGAAGCTCACATCATTGAAGATGGCTCTTTCGCCGAAGCCGTGTGTTAATTTTTCTACATTTAAAATACTCATCAACGTTCTCCTTAAGTTTTCTCTGGGTCATTGTATCATAGTTTGCAATAAATTCAAAAAAGCTAAAACAAATACGGAGCAAGAAACGAATCCCTACTCCGCATTTTTCTACTATTTAAATTGTGCTTTGTATAAAGCCGCATACGCTCCGTTTTTGGCGAGCAATTCTTCATGCGTGCCGTCTTCTGTCAGCCCATCTTCTGTAACAACAATAATACGGTCTGCATTTTTAATCGTAGCAAGGCGGTGAGCAATAATAAAGGTCGTTCTACCTTCTGCCAACTCGTCAAACGATTGTTGAATAAATTTCTCGGTTTGCGTATCGAGCGCACTCGTTGCTTCGTCCAAGATTAAAATAGAAGGATTCTTCAAGAAAATACGAGCAATTGAGAGGCGTTGTTTTTGTCCGCCTGACAATTTCACACCACGTTCTCCGATATGTGTATCCACTCCATCTTCTAAATCTTCAATGACTTCTTTCAGTTTTGCTTGCTCGATCGCACGGTCTACTTCTTCGTCAGTTGCATCAAGTCTTCCATACAACACATTCTCGCGAATCGTTCCATTAAAGAGGAACACATCTTGTTGCACGATACCGATTTGACGGCGAAGCGATTGTAAGGTGAACTGGTTGATGTTTGTTCCATCGACCAAGATTTCGCCTTCTTTTAAATCATAGAAACGAGGAAGTAAGTTCACGAGCGTTGTCTTCCCAACTCCACTTGGCCCAACGAAGGCAACAGTTTGCCCTGGTTCGACCGTTAAGTCGATGTGTTCCAATACTTTTTTACCTTCTTCGTATCCAAATCCCACGTTTTTATATTCCACTCGCCCTTGAAATTTTGGAGCCGGAATGGCATCGGGTGCGTCTTCAATATCAATTTCGACACTCATTAATTCTTTGAAACGACGAAATCCCGCAAACCCTTTTGGATACAATTCAATCATCGAGTTCATTTTATTAATCGGTCCCACGAACACATTGGATAGTAAGATGTAGCCGACTAACTCTCCCGCTGTTAAATCACCAATGACCGTGAAGTACGCTCCTACGATTAAGCTGAAGAGATTAATACTGCGCATTAATAAGTAGTTGAAACTACTGCTTGTCCCCATCGTACGATAGAACGCGATTTTATTCGAGCGATACTCTTGAATGAGTTCTTCGAAGAGTTGTTGCTCATGACTTTCGTTTGCAAATGCCTTTACTACACGCATTCCGCTCAGTACATTTTCTAGTCCTGCCGTATAGTTGGCTAATCCTTTGTAGATATTTCGATTGATCGCAGCCATGCGACGATTAAATACCGCCAGTGCCACCGCAATAATCGGAACGAAGAAAATCGTCAATAACGCAAGCGTTGGATGCACTTGATACATCAACACAAACGAAGCGATTAACGTCATCACGGCGATAAAGAATTCTTCTGGCCCATGGTGCGCCAATTCGCTAATGTCGAATAAATCACTCGACAAGCGGCTCATCAATTCTCCAATCTTCATATTATCAAAGAACGAGAAGGATTGTTTTTGTATTTTCGCAAACAACTCACGACGCATATCCGTTTCAATGTTAATCCCTAAAATATGCCCCATGTACACCACGATAAAGTTCAAAGTTGTTGAGAAGGCATACAGCGCAAGTAGCCCTGCCCCCACGAGTATAATTTGTTGTAAGTTTTGAGACGGCACGATGTTATCGATGACACTTCTCACCATTACTGGAAAGGCAAGTTCAAGAATGGCCACGATGACCGCACAGGTAAAATCGAGTAAGAATAATTTTTTATACGGTTTGTAATAATGAATAAAATCTTTAATCACGACTGATCCCCTTTCGCATAATGTAATGTGCTCCAGTCCTTTGTCTTATAGACGATATGTCCATAAAGAACCGTTAACGCGTTTGATAATAACATGGCAATCCATACACCGGTTGCCCCGAGTGCTGTAAAGGCTCCAAGCACCCAAATAATTGGCAGGCGTAATACCCAAAGTCGTCCCACTGACATATTCATCGAGTATTTCGTCACGCCACATCCTTGGAAGAATCCATTGTATGCCGAGAACATTCCCATGAAGAAAATGATAAAGGCTGTATAGTTCAAATACTCAACGGCATTTGCCCAAAGAACCGCATCGCTTCTATCTTTAATGAAGACTCCAAGAATTGGAGACTGGAAGAAGAAGACGATGATACAGCCAACTGTTGAAATCATGAGCACCCATAGTAGCGCTCGTCTAAAGATAGCATGCGCACGGTCGTAAAGTCCTGCCCCCATGTTTTGTCCGATGATGGCTGTTAGCGCCGCCCCAATTCCCATCTGTGGTTGCGTTAGTAAATCCGAAATACGGTTTACCATCGAATACGCAGCCAGTACTGACGTTCCATACGACTGAATAAGTCCATTTAAGACGGTGAACCCCAATGCAGCTCCACCATACCCGAAGGCAGACGGCCATGCGACTTTAAGGATTTCTTTCATCACTTCTTTGTCAATTTTGACATGTCTTAAGTAGATTTGAATATCTGATTCCTTACGAACGGCACGAATGGCAAGCGCTAATAAGAGTACTTTTGCAATAACAGTCGCCCATCCTGCCCCTTCAATCCCCCAATTCAACCCAGTGAGGCCGACAAAAGGAATCGTCGCAAAAATGAAGATTGGATCTAGAATAACGTTAGCAATCGAAGACGCCGCACTGATCATTGTAATCGTACGCGTTCTCCCTTGCGCATTTAGCAAGGACTGATAGCCAAAGTAGCAGAAATCAAAGAACAACCCGATAAAGTTAATCTTCAAATACGCTACGGATTTTGCCAAGAAAGTCCCCTCTGCTCCCATCATTTCCACGAATAGAGGTGCCAGAAAATACCCAAGAACGGACAGCACAAACCCAAAGAAATACGTTAACACCATCGCATTCCCTGCATAACGCTTCGCATCTCTATATTTTCCTGCTCCAAAATACTGAGCAATAAGCGCCGTCGCTCCGACACTAATCCCCATTCCAAGCGAAATAAATAAGAAATTCAACGGCCAAATAAACGCGGTTGCCGCAAAGTCTTCTGCAGAAAGTTGCGCCACATATAACCCGTCTGTCAAATTGTATAAAGTTCGAATTAAATTATTAATCATTAACGGAGTCGCAATCGTTAAAATCACCCGATTAATGTGCCCCGTCGTAATAAAATTTTGTTTTTCCAAAATCATCACCTGTTCTAGTATACATGATATCCCCACTGCTGTGAACACAAACAGTGAATCCTTCAACTTTGTGCTCCTTTAAAAAGAAAATACGGCTCGCTTTATGGGACACGGGATATCTTCATAATAGCGGTAATAGGGCACCGGTTCGAGCCGAAGTCTCTCACCTCTAAACATCAAAGCGGGAGTAAGGAAACTTTCCTAACTCCCGCTAATTCGCTTTTAGTGCCATCCCCTATTACTGCTATTATAGAATCCCATGTCCCTCCGCGAGCCTCACTGCATCTTAAAAGGTAGAAAAAGTGTCCTGATCTGTCTCTCTTCACCAGATTTGGTGAATAAATAACTTCCTATTATTTTGCAAAACAAAATTTCACAGCACGTGATTTTAAAGAAACTAAAATAAGACCTTCCAGAAGCACCTCATTCGTTTTTTAGCCCGTACGAATCACACATAAACTCGCTTCCGTTCCCTCCGAGACAAAATTCCTAAACACCTTGTCCAAAGAAACAAAAATAAGTAATTCAGAATAAAAGGCACCACCTAACTTTTTTATACAAGCAAGTCTGAAGAATCATTTGGTCAATAGTAGCAACAATAGCGAGTGTAATCGATGCGAATTAGTAGGAGTTAGGAATTGATTCCTTACTCCTACTTTGAGGCTCGATAGGCGGTGAGACGAAAGACTCACGCCGGTACAGCTATTGTAGCAACTATGGAATATCCAAATGATTCTTATAAGACCTGCGGTCTTATTATTCATTTATTTAAAATAAAAAAGAGTTAGGCAGCAGCCTAACTCTTCCGAATTTCTCAAAATTATTTTTTAGTTTCTTTGAAGACAACGTGTTTACGTAATTTTGGAGAATATTTTTTTAATTCTAAACGCTCTGGATTGTTACGTTTGTTTTTGCTTGTTAAGTATAAACGTTCACCTGTTTCAGCACATTCTAATAAAATGTTGATACGCATGGATGACACCTCTCATTCAATTTATTTCATTAACTCATTGAGTTTCATACTGGTATATATTAACAAATGCAGTGCGCTTTGTCAATTCAGATTACCACGGATTTTTTGAAAAATTTATTCTTATAAAACTTTTTGAATCCAACCTTCTGGAGCCTCTACATCTCCATATTGGATGCCTACTAATTCATCGTATAAACGACGTGTGACAGGACCTACTTCTGTTTCAGAATAGAACACATGGAAGTCGTCTCCGTTTTGAATGCCCCCTACTGGAGAAATAACAGCTGCAGTACCACAAGCCCCTGCTTCTGCAAAGATATCTAATTGGTCTACATATACATCGCCTTCTTTAACAGTCAACCCAAGACGGTGTTCTGCTAACCAAAGCAATGAGTATTTTGTAATACTTGGTAAGATGGATGGAGAGTAAGGGGTGATAAATTGATTATCCTTCGTAATTCCGAAG
>CAJZJY010000065.1 GCA_916050055.1 uncultured Streptococcus sp. | reverse complement strand
GGAATTCCTAAGTTCTTCCATTTATACACACCCAATTTGTGATAAGGTAAAATTTCAAACTTCAATACGTTCTTCAATTTACTTACAAACTCACTTAATCGGATGAGATATTCATCATAATCTGAACGTTCTGGAACTAACACGTGGCGAATCCATACTGGTTGTCCTTTATCTGATAAATACTCTGCTAGTTGAAGAATATTTTTATTCGTCCATCCTGTTAATTTCTTATGTTGTTCATCATCAATATGTTTAATATCTAATAAAATAAGATCCGTATATTCTAATAGCTCTTCGAATTTTGAGAAGAATGGTTCGTCATACGTAAATGGCATTCCACAACTATCTAATGTTGTGTGTACTCCAGCTTTCTTACAGCGTTTAAAGAAATCGATTAAGAAATCAATTTGCAATAAAGGCTCTCCTCCGCTGACAGTTACGCCACCTTTACGTCCCCAGAATGCACGATATTGCAACGCTTGATCGAGTAATTCTTGAGAAGTAATCGGATGACCGCCCCCAATATTCCAAGTATCTGGGTTATGACAAAACTCACAACGCATACGACAACCTTGCATGAAGGTTACAAAACGGATACCTGGTCCGTCTACAGAACCAAAACTCTCTGTAGAATGAATATATCCAGTTACTGGTTCACTCATCATTATTCCTCCTATCTTTTCTCTTCTAGTATATCACAATTCGTGCCTTTTAGGGCCATTTCGATTAAAAAACGGATGGACGATTTTGCCCATCCGTTCTTTTAATTTCAGCAATCTAGCTTGGTCTACTTCTAACAGTCGACCTCACACTCAGTGTAATCTGGTTCGGTCTCCTTGAAATACCTCCACTTCGAAAAATTTCTTCGGATGCTTAGCATCCTCATTAATTTTCCTCCAGTGGTCTATTTCAGAACAGTCGACCTCACACCTTTAGATTACATGCTTTCGTGCATTGTACGGTTGATTACGTCTAATTGTTGTTCACGAGTTAATTTAATGAAGTTAACTGCGTAACCAGATACACGAATTGTTAATTGTGGGTATTCTTCTGGGTGTTCCATAGCATCTAATAATGTATCACGGTTGAATACGTTGATGTTTAAGTGGTGACCACCTTTAGAAGCGTAACCATCTAACATAGAAACTAAGTTTTCTTCTTGTACATCTAATTCACGTCCTAAAGCTTTAGGAATGATTGAGAATGTATTTGAGATACCATCTAATGCATATTTGTAAGGTACTTTAGCAACTGATGATAATGAAGCTAATGCTCCGTGTGTGTCACGACCATGCATTGGGTTAGCACCTGGTGCAAATGGTTCGCCAGCACGACGTCCATCAGGAGTGTTACCTGTCTTCTTACCATAAACTACGTTAGAAGTAATTGTAAGGATAGAAGTTGTATGTTTAGCATTACGGTAAGTTTTATGTTTTTTAACTTTAGTCATGAATTCTTTCAATAACCAAACAGCGATTTCGTCAGCACGATCATCGTTGTTACCATATTTAGGGAAGTCGCCTTCTACTTCATAGTCAACAACAACGCCATCTTCGTCACGAATAGTTTTAACTTTCGCATATTTAATAGCTGATAATGAGTCAACTGCTACTGAGAATCCAGCGATACCAGTTGCCATTGTACGTAGAATTTCAGTGTCATGTAATGCCATTTCAATTCTTTCGTAGCTGTATTTATCAT
Source organism: uncultured Streptococcus sp. (assembly GCA_916050055.1). GTDB lineage: Bacteria > Bacillota > Bacilli > Lactobacillales > Aerococcaceae > Granulicatella. The sequence goes on along the minus strand of CAJZJY010000065.1, from coordinate 4,707 downwards.
GCATGTAGTGGATGATGTTTAATGTGTTTAAGTATAAACCACAGATCCATTCCATCATGTCGTTGTATTTAGCCATTACTTCATCGTAATCTAAGTATTCTGAAGTGATTGGTTGATATTTAGGACCAACTTGTGCTTTAGATTTTTCATCGATACCACCGTTGATCGCATATAATAATGTTTTCGCTAAGTTAGCACGAGCACCGAAGAATTGCATTTGTTTACCGATACGCATAGCAGATACACAGCAAGCAATTCCGTAGTCGTCGCCCCACTCTGGACGCATTACATCATCGTTTTCATATTGGATTGCAGATGTATTAATAGAAGTTTTAGCTGCAAACAATTTGAAGTTTTCTGGTAAACGAGTTGACCATAGAACTGTTAAGTTTGGTTCTGGAGCTGGTCCTAAGTTTACTAACGTGTGTAAGAAACGGAAACTGTTCTTAGTTACTAATGGACGTCCGTCTTCACCAACACCGGCGATTGATTCAGTTACCCAAGTTGGGTCTCCTGAGAATAATGCGTTGTATTCTGGTGTACGAGCGAATTTAACTAAACGTAATTTCATAACAAAGTGGTCAACAAGTTCTTGTGCTTGTTCTTCAGTTAATGTTCCGTTTTCTAAGTCACGTTGTACATAGATATCTAAGAATGTTGAAGTACGTCCAAGAGACATAGCCGCACCATTTTGTTCTTTAATAGCTGCTAAGTATCCTAAGTATAACCATTGGAAAGCTTCGCGAGCGTTAGAAGCTGGTTTAGAAATATCGAATCCGTAGATGTTACCTAATTCTTTTAATTCTAATAATGCACGGTATTGTTCTGAAACTTCTTCACGTAAACGAATTACATCGTCTGACATAGTGCCATCGCCAATGTTAGCGAAGTCTTTTTGTTTTTCAGCGATTAAACGATCAACCCCGTATAAAGCTACACGACGGTAGTCACCGATGATACGTCCACGACCGTAAGCATCTGGTAAACCTGTGATAACACCTGATTTACGAGCTGCACGCATTTCTGGAGTGTAAGCATCGAATACACCTTGGTTGTGAGTTTTACGCCAGTCACGGAAGATACGAGAAATTTCTTCGTCGATCTTGAATCCGTAAGCTTCAGCTGATTGTTCACTCATACGGATACCACCAAATGGTTGTAAGCTACGTTTGAATGGTTTTTCAGTTTGGAAACCAACAACTGTTTCTAAATCTTTGTTTAAGTAACCAGGACCATGTGAAGTGATTGTTGATACAACTTTAGTGTCCATATCTAAGACACCACCAGCTTCACGTTCTTGTTTGTTCAAGTCCATTACTTGTGCCCATAAAGCTTTAGTAGCTTCAGTAGGCCCAGCTAAGAAACTGTCGTCTCCTTCATAAAGTGTGTAGTTTTCTTGGATAAAGTCACGGACGTTAACTTCTTCTTTCCATACTTTACCTTTGAAACCGTTCCATTGTTCCATAAATTTTTCCTCCTTAGATAATTGGTTGTGAAACTTATAACAGCTATCTACATGAATATTATAACACAATAAAAATTAGTTGCAATACTTAAGTGTAAAAAAATACAAAGATTTTGTTAAATATTGCTATAATCGCGATTTTAAAGTGTTAAAAGTTGTGAAAGATGTATTATAACAGCGTGTTTCGCTGTACTATTTTTTTGAAACAGAATGAAAAATTTCACAATCTAAGATTCTGTATTCACAATATGTCTCTTTTCTTACTTTATTTTCACTAAGCAAAAATAAAAAAGAGCATTATCGAAATAAATCCGATAATACTCTTTATAATTTAGCGTTTCAGGAGGGATTCGAACCCCCGACCGTTCGCTTAGAAGGCGAATGCTCTATCCTGCTGAGCTACTGAAACAGTACTAAATTAGTATACCTAAAGACGAACATTCTGTCAATTGATTTTACAGCTTTATTGCGACTCTTCTGTTTCTTTTTCTTTGCTCTCTGTATTCTTCTTTTTAGATAAAAACATGCAGATATAGATAACGAACATCACTACTGCCATAATTAGCACTCTTGCTGCTAAGGCAAAATTATATAATGCTGCAATCGCACTTAAGGCAAAGAAAATAATGGTCATATTTCTAACCGTTTCAAGAATTGGGCGTTTCCTTCCCATTGGATTTGGTCTATTATCCATTCGTTACTCCTTCATCTCTTTCGTTTTATACATTAATAGTGCCGAAGCAATAGCTACGTTCAGCGATTCTGCTTTTCCAAACATCGGAATCGTCACTACAACATCCGCTAAATCAATCACGTCATCAGAGACGCCTTGCCCTTCATTACCAACCACGATAGCTACATCCGTTGCTGCTTGTAAGATAGTGTAATCTTTTGAATCACAGTGCAGTGCCGTTACTGCTACTTGCACACCTTTATCTTTAAGCGTTGGCAAGTAATCTTTCAAATCCGCTTGAACAACTGGAATATGGAAATGGCTTCCTTGCATCGAACGAAGAACTTTATCATTATATAAATCAACCGTTCCTGTTCCTAAAATGACCGCATCGAATCCAGCAGCATCAGCTGTTCTCACAATTGTTCCCAAGTTTCCTGGATCTTGAACGGCATCTAGAACAATCATACGACCGTTTTGAGGTAATGCCTCTTGTTTAACTATCTCCACAACTGCTAAGATCCCTTGAGTAGTTTCTGTCATTGATAACTTTTGGAAGACGTCTTGAGATACAACTAGAAGCTGTGCGTTCGTTTGACTTAATAAAAGTTGGTAATCTTCAAGACGATTACTACTTACTACTATTAATTCAATCGGCGCATTTTCTTTAACCGCTTCTTCTACGAGATGCTCTCCTTCAAGAAGATACATCCCTGCTTTTTTACGACCTTTTGTAGTCTGAAGTTTAACAAGCTCTTTAATTTTTTCGTTTTTAGGTGAACTAATGATATCCATGCAACTACCCTTTTAATCCTTCTATTGTACTAATCAGTTTCTTGACTTCTGCTTTTTGATTTTGATGAAATCCACATTTCATCGGCATCACATAAGTTTCCTCTTTATCTAAATATTGCAATGTTAATTTGGGATTTCCTAAGAGTTTCTTCTCAACAGAAACTTTTTGAATGCGTTCAGAAGGGATAACAATTGGTCTATTCGCTCTCCATACACCTTCTTTAGAAGTTTCAAATAGAACGAAACCATCTTTAGCCCAATAGAGTACAAAGGTTTGCTCCCCTTTTTCCAAAGCCACTAAGCTATCAGCATCCGTCATTTCGAATCCCAAAAAACTAATTTGACTTTTTAAATCCTCGATGATTTCCATTCTTATTCCCCTTCTTTCGTTTCTGAACTGGTTTCTTAGAAGATACTTCTTTCTTTTTAGTTTGCGTAAATGGTTTTAATTGTCCTGCATATAGTTCAAACTGAACTAGTTTATGTTTCCCAGCAACCTTCTTCAAGTCTCTTAGTTCGCGGTCATTGACGAGACTAAGTACTAATCCTTCTTTCCCCATACGTCCTGTACGTCCAGAACGGTGAGTATATTGCTCCGTAGAATCTGCAATATCATAATGAATGACAAGTGGTAAATCTTCAATATCGAGGCCACGTTGTGCGACATCGGTACTTAGTAAGAATGGAATCTGTCCCTTCTTAAATAAGTCGATAGCTTTCTTACGTTCCGTTTGATGAGCATCACTAGAAAGAAGTGCAACTGGAACTTGATGATACGCTAACTTTTCACCAAGTAATGCAGCATTTGCAATCGAATTAACAAAAACCAACGCTTGATTTGCATTTTCGGAGAAAGCAAGCTTTCTTAACACTTCATCACGTTTTCTAGTTGGACATTCAATATATCCATGAGTTACGTTCGAATGCACAGAGTTTCCCTCTGAAACTTCAACAAAAGTCGGAAGCATATTAATCCATTTATTAACTTCTTCTAAATTCTTATTCTTTGTCGCCGAGAAACAAAGCACTTGTCTTTCTGAAGGAAGTTTCTTAACAAGCTCTCTTGTATTACTCAATTGCTCTGGATCGAGTAAATAATCGGCTTCATCTAATACAAGCATCTCTACTTGGTGTAGCTTTAATTTACGAAGCTTAGAAAGTTCTAGTAATCGTCCAGGTGTTCCTACAACGATTTCTGGCTTTTCCTTTAACTTCTCTACTTGTCGTTTTACGTTTGCTCCACCCGCTAAAACTTGCACACGAATTTCAGGTGTTTTCCATTCTCTAATCACTGCACCAATTTGTTGAGCTAATTCTTGAGAAGGCGCCACAATTAAAGCTTGCAGCGTTTTATCTGCTTTTACTCTTTCCAAAATAGGAACAACATACGCTAATGTTTTTCCAGTCCCTGTTGGCGAAATAGCTACAACGTCTGTTCCCTCTTTAATCAGTTCTTGTGTCTTTTCTTGTATCGGTGTTAATGTGTGGAAGCCATGTTGCTCCCAAATTGTTTTTGTATTCATAAGTGTCCTTTCCGATAACCATTTGTTCTTTTGAGTCCTATTCATTTTAACGAAGAAATGCCTATACTTCAAATAGTTTCAACGATTATATAAAAAAGAGAACTGCTTTTACACAGTTCTCTGTTCTATTTCAATTAAAGTGCCATTTTCTTTTCTAAATATCGTTGTCCTTGTTCAAAAAGCAAACAGATAATCCAGTAAATAATCGCCACTAAAATATAAACCGTCATATAGTTTTGTTCACGTCCACC
>CAJZJY010000064.1 GCA_916050055.1 uncultured Streptococcus sp. | reverse complement strand
TAATACTTGGTAAAATAGATGGAGAGTAAGGCGTAATAAATTGGTTATCTTTAGTAATCCCAAAGAAGTTCGCAGCCCCTACTTCTTCAATTTTTGTATGTGTCAATGGATCTAGGTAAATACAGTCACTGAAATGACGTTCTTTGGCTTCTTTACCAGGAAGTAAGCTTGCCGCATAGTTCCCTCCGACTTTAGCAGCGCCTGTACCTACGTGTGCTGCACGGTCGTATTCAGAAACGATGAAGTTCGTTGGAGTTAATCCACCTTTGAAGTAAGCTCCTACTGGCATTACAAAGATTGAGAAAATATATTCTGTTGCAGGGCGAACCGCAACATTATTTCCGACCCCAATCATAAATGGACGGATATATAAGCTTCCGCCAGTTCCATAAGGTGGTAACCATTGTTCGTTTGCTTTTACCACTTTTTTCACGGCTTCGATAAAACGTTCTTCTGGAAATTCAGGCATGAGTAATCGACGGCATGAACGCGCCATACGAGCAGCGTTTTGGTCGACACGGAATAAGTTGATGCTACCATCTTTACAACGGTATGCTTTTAATCCTTCGAAACATTGTTGTCCGTAATGAAGTGCTGTTGCCGCTTCGTCTACTTTTAAGACATTATCTTCAATCAATGCACCTTCGTCCCACTCGCCATCTTTGTAATAGCTGATGAAACGTAAGTCTGTTTTAATGTAATCGAATCCTAAATTATTCCAATCTAAATTTACTGTGTTTGTCATATAAACCCTACTTTCCGAGATTACTCTACTGATTTAAATTCCCCAGTGGTACTATCCATCTCTTCTAACTTTTTATCACTGGCATGATAGCGGAAGAACCCATAAATGGAGGTGTTCGAATTCTCTACATGACGTACTTGTACGTCAACCGAGTCATTCGTCTGTGCCTGAATGATAATCTCATAGTTCTCACCTAAAACGACATTTTTGCGTTTTTCAATTTCTGCAATGGCCTCACGCGCTAAATTATTCGCATTACGTGTCGTAGCGCTTGTTGTTTCTTGTGCAGCCGTTGTAGCTTGAGTTGTAGTAGACTCACTAGATTCAGCGTTATTTTTAGAAATTTGAACGACTGGAGCCGAGTTGTTGGCTGTTTGCTCTGGTCTGCGAGAACAAGCCATCAATGCTAGTACGATAACTGTAATTCCTAATCCTTTTATGACTTTGCGATTCATTCATTCACCACCTTCTTTATTTTATTTATTCTATCACAATTTTTATAAAAAGTATTTTATCCCATGAATTTGTAATGATAATGAAAAATTTTATATAAATTTGGTTCTTTTCATTTCAAAAATAAAAAAACTCTAATGCAACACGAGTCACACTAGAGTTTCTTCGATTATTTAGCTAATTTTTCTTTAACTTCTTCCACGTAGTTATAAACCATGTGACCTGCTTGTCCGCCATCCCCAACAGCTGTTGTGATTTGACGCAATGTTTTTTGACGAACATCGCCCACTGCAAAGATTCCAGGAATAGAAGTTTCCATTTGCTCGTTAGTGACAATCCAACCTTCTACATCTGTGATGTTTAAGTCTTTGAATGGATCTGAAACTGGTAAAAGTCCCACATAGATGAAGACACCATCCGCATCATGCGTTGTTACTTCACCTGTATTCACATCTTTTACGCGAACGCCAGTGATTTTTGAACCGTCCCCTACAAATTCTTCCACGACTGAATTCCATAAGAAGTCGATTTTTTCGTTGGCAAATGCACGGTCTTGCAATACTTTTTGCGCACGTAATTGGTCACGACGGTGAACAATCGTTACGCTTTTTCCGAATTGTGTTAAATACGTTCCTTCTTCCACAGCTGAGTCTCCCCCGCCGATAACAAAGATTTTCTTATCTTTGAAGAATGCTCCATCACATACCGCACAGTATGAAACGCCACGTCCAGCGTATTCTTCTTCACCTGGAACTTCTAATTTACGATGATAAGAACCAGTCGCAATGACTACTGCATAAGCATAGTATGTTTTCTTGCCGGCTGTGATCACTTTAAGGTCGCCCTCTAATTCGATTTTTGAAACTTGACCGTATGCATATTCAGCGCCGAATTGCATCGCACCTTTATACATATTGTCGGCTAATTCTGGTCCAGAAATCGTAGGGAAACCAGGATAGTTTTCTACATCTGAAGTATTTAACAATTCTCCACCAGGAACACCTTTTTCGAGGATTAATGTTTTTAAATTTGCACGTGAAGTATACAGCGCTGCGGTCATCCCACCAGGGCCGCTTCCGATAATGACTACATCATAAATTGTTCTTTCTTCCATCAGAGATTCTCCTTTTGTATAAACTAAGAGCGCTGAGACATAGTCCAACGCTCCTCTTCATTTTTTAGTTTAAGATACTCTCTTTAAAACGGCAACTTTATTGCTCATCTAAAGTTCCTTCGAGTTTTTTACCTAATTCAATCACGTATTGTTTTAAGCTATCTTTGATTTCAGGATGTTCTAGTCCGAATTCAATACTTGTCTTCATAAAACCAAATTTATCACCGACATCGAAACGTTCACCCTTGAATTGTTTTGCAAACACTCTTTGAGTAAGGTTCAATGTATCAATGGCATCTGTTAATTGAACTTCGCCACCAGCACCTGGTTCTTGTTTTTCTAAAATGTCAAAAATTTCTGGCGTTAATAAGTAACGACCGATAATCGCTAAGTTACTTGGTGCTTCTTCTGGTTTTGGTTTTTCTACGAAGCGACGTACATTGAATAATCCATCTTCCACTTCGCTTTCAGGATCGATAATCCCATATTTATATGTTTCTTCATGAGGAACTTCCATTACAGCGATATTCGAAGCATGAGTTTTCTCATAACCTTCAATTAATTGTTTTGTTAAAGGCACTTCATCACGCATAATATCGTCCCCAAGCATAATCACGAATGGCTCGCCACCTACGAATGCTTTTGCTTGAAGAACCGCGTCTCCTAACCCTTTTGGATAAGATTGACGCACAAAGTACAAGTTAATTCCTGTTGTTTCTTGAACAAGTTCTAACAACTCTGTCTTCCCTTTGGCTTCAAGGTTTGACTCTAATTCGATATTTGAGTCGAAATGGTCCTCGATTGGACGTTTGCTCTTACCAGTTACGATTAAGATATCCTCAATCCCTGATGCTAGAGCTTCTTCAACGATATATTGAATCGTTGGTTTGTCTACGATTGGCAGCATTTCTTTCGCCATCGCTTTTGTTGCTGGTAGGAAACGAGTTCCTAACCCTGCTGCTGGAATAACGGCTTTTCGAACTTTTGTCATAGGTCTGTTCCTCCGATTTGGTTTATTGGTGTTCTTTAATTGATGCTTCCGATTTAAATTCACGACCCATTAGGCGTTGAATCTCTTCGCGAACATCATGTCCTTTATATAAAACATTGTAAACAGCAGTTGTAATTGGCATTTCGATATTCTTCTCTTGTGCCAAAGCGTAGACGGCTTTACACGTTTCTACCCCTTCTACAACCATTCCCATATTTTCCAAAATCGTTGGAAGCGGAATGCCTTTCCCGATTTGGTCCCCACATCTCCAGTTACGAGAATGAATACTCGTACATGTTACGATTAAATCGCCCACACCACTAAGTCCAATAAAGGTCAGTGGATCTGCTCCAAAAGCAATTCCTAGACGACTAATTTCTGATAATCCTCTTGTCATTAACGCTGCTTTTGCATTGTCCCCATAGCCTAAACCATGAAGAGCTCCTGCTCCAACCGCAATAACGTTTTTAAGTGCAGCTCCCATTTCTACTCCGACACAGTCCGTATTTGTATAGACACGGAAGAAGGAATTACTGAAAAGAGTTTGCACAACTTTAGCAGATTCCAAGTTTTCGCATGCTGCAGTGATGGTTGTAATATCACGGCGCGCCACTTCTTCGGCATGACTTGGTCCAGATAACACCACGATATCTTTGTAGCTGTCACGGTCCAACTCTTCTGCTAAAATTTCTGAAATCCGTTTATACGTCTCTTGTTCTAACCCTTTACTTGCATGAATAATCATCGGTTTATTTTCTAGTAATCCATTTAATTGCTTGGCTACTAAACGAATGACTTTTGTTGGAAGTACGAATAATACCGCATCTACACCTTTCACGGCTTCGGCTAAATCTAAATAACCTCGAATAGCTGGGTCCAGAAACACTCCTGGAAGGTAATGTTCATTCGTATGGCGCTCATTAATTTCTTGAATTTGCGCCTCGTTATTTCCCCATAAGCGAGCTTCATGATGGTTTTCTGCGAGCACCATTGCCAGTGCCGTCCCCCATGAACCTGCTCCTAAAATAGCTACTTTTGTCATAGTTGTTCTCCTTTACGCTTTTCCAAACAATGCTGGAGATTGTGGATCGTCAATCGATACATAATCTGGCACGGCTGGAACTCTACGTCTTCTCACCACGATAATAGAGATGCCTAATAAGAATAACACAATTGAGACTAATTGCGAGATTCGGATAATACCAAACATCCAGAGGCTATCCGTACGCATCCCTTCGATAAAGAAGCGTCCTAATGAATACCAAATTAGGTATCCCGCCATGATTTCTCCCACCTTTACGCCTTTACGTCTGCGTAAGTAGAATAAAATCAATACGCCGACAAAAGACCAAAGTGATTCATATAAGAAAGTTGGATGGTAGTAGACCCCATCGATATGCATTTGTTCAATAATAAAGTTTGGTAAATGCAAGCCTTCTAAAAAGGCACGCGTTACGACTTCCCCATGCGCTTCTTGGTTGGTGAAGTTTCCCCAGCGTCCAATCGCTTGGGCAAGTAACACAACAGGCGCCAAAATATCTAAAAGTAAGGCAAACGATACTTTTTCTTTTTTCGCAAACCAGTAGACGGTTGCTGCCCCGGCAATGACACCACCATAGATGGCAATTCCTCCATGCCAAATTTGGATGATTTCACCAGGATTTGCTAAGTAGTACTGCCATTCAAATAGAATGTAGTATAAGCGAGCTCCGACAAAGCCGATTGGCACTGCCCAGAATACTAAATCGATGATAAATTCTTTGCGATATCCTTTACGCGTTGCTTCTTTATCTGCGAGTGTTGTCGCTAAGTAAATCGCAAACGCAATAATAATCCCATACCAACGGACTTGTAATCCACCGATTTCAAACGCAATCGGATTAATGGCCGAAACCATTTCTAAAACATTCATGTAACTAACCTCTAAACTTCTTTATTTTCTGCAATTAATTGTGTTAAACGATTCGTGAAGCTTTCTGTTGCATCGAATCCCATTTTCTTCGCACGGAAATTCATACATGCCACTTCTAAGATAATCGAAACGTTACGACCAGTCTTCACTGGGATGCGGATTTTCGGAACCTCAACACCCAACAATTCAACATTTTCCATATATCCACCTAAACGGTCATATCTCTTATCAGGTGTCCAGTTTTCAAGATGAACCACTAAATCGACTTGTTTTTGATCCAGAATTGCCCCTGCACCAAAGAGCGTCATCACATCCACAATACCAACACCGCGGATTTCGATTAAGTTGTTCAAGATTTCTGGTGCTTCCCCGATTAATGTTAATTCATCGTATTGATACAACTCTACTCGGTCATCCGCAACAAGACGGTGTCCTTTTTGCACAAGCTCTAACGCAGTTTCAGATTTACCGACGCCACTTTCACCTGTAATCAACAGACCAATTCCGAATACATCGAGTAATACACCGTGTACCGAAGAACGCTCCGCCAATCTTCCTTCTAAGAAGTTTGTGACACTACTTGATACTTGAGTTGTTTTCGATGTCGCTTGTAAAATTGGAATTTGCGCTTTTGCAGCAGCTTCCACTAATTCTTTTGGCGGGTCGAGTCTTCTAGAAATGATAAAGCATGGCGTTTCTGGTTTACATAAACGGTCCATCACTTCGAATCGAATGCCTTCATCCATTGTCGCCACAAAAGAAGTTTCTGTACGACCTAATAATTGAATTCGCTCAGCAGGATAGAAATTTAAAAATCCTGCTAATTCTAATCCCGGTCTTGAAATTTCACTTGTAACGATTGGACGGTCAAGATACTCCTCTCCATAAATTGGTTTTAAATGAATATTCTTGATTAATTCTCTAACCGTAACACTTTTCATATTATCCCTCATTTCTTTATACCCTTCTACTATACCATATTTGAGCGCTTTCTTGTATGCTTTTAGAATTTATTAAACTTCTGTTCATTCTGCCAAATAATCTAAAAAATATTTTTTTAAAAAAATTGAGCAACCTACTTGAATATTTTATAGGATTTTATATAATAGTCTAAGTTTCTGAATAGGAGGAAAAAACATGGTATTTTATTCATATGAATTTTTAAAAAGTAAAGTTCAACAAATTGATTATATTCAATTAG
>CAJZJY010000063.1 GCA_916050055.1 uncultured Streptococcus sp. | reverse complement strand
GAAATCACATTAACGAAAGAATTTAATAGCAGTCGAATGACGGTCAAGAAAGCACTAGACTTACTCGTTTCTGAAGGACTTATCTTCAGAAAACGCGGTCAAGGTACCTTCGTCCTCTCTCGCGGCACGTCTAAGCGAAAACTTATCGTTCCAGAACGCGATATTAAAGGACTCACGAAAATTTCTGAGGATACACACTCAACTGTTGAATCCAAAATTATCCATTTTAAATTAGAGTTTGCCTCTGAATTTCTTGCAGAAAAATTACAAGTACCGGTGCAAAGTCCTGTTTATAATATTCATAGACTTCGCATCATCGACGGTAAACCGTATGTATTAGAGCAAACCTATATGAGTACGAGCGTCATTCCAGGAATTACTGAAGAAGTTCTATTAGACTCTATTTATGAATATATCGAAGGTAAACTAGGCTTACGCATTGCAAGTGCCACAAAAATCTTGCGTGCAGCGCCAAGTTCTGAAGATGAACAAAAATACTTACAATTACTTCCAACGGAACCAGTCTTCGAAGTAGAACAAGTGGCCTATTTAGATAATGGAACTCCATTTGAATACTCGATTAGCCGTCACAGATACGATTTATTTGAATTCAATTCATTTGCACTAAGACATTCATCATAGGAGGTACATTATGACAAAACCAATCTTTTTAAATGCCGTACTTCAAGAGAAAATTTGGGGTGGGACAAAATTGCATTCGCTGTTTAACTTCACTCTCCCTTCTGACAAAACCGGTGAAGCGTGGATTATTAGCGCGCATCCAAATGGAATTTCAACCATCAAAAGCCCTGCAGAATTTGCAGGACTAGGGTTAGATGAACTCTATAAAGCTCATCCAGAACTATTTAATGGACAACAATTAGCCAGCTTCCCTCTTCTCATTAAGTTGCTAGATGCTTCTGATGACTTATCGATTCAAGTGCATCCAGATGACGAATATGCGCTAGAACATGAAGGCGAATATGGGAAAAATGAATGCTGGTATGTCGTACAAGCAGAGCCAGGCGCAAAAATTGTATACGGACATACGGCAATGACTCCTGAAGAATTTGCAGAGAAAATTGACAATGAAGCTTGGAGCGACCTATTTACTGAAGTTCCTGTTAAGGCTGGAGACTTCTTCGATGTGCCAAGTGGGACGATTCACGCCATTGGAGGCGGTATTGTGATTCTTGAGACGCAACAAAATTCAGATACGACTTATCGCGTCTATGACTACAACCGCACCGACGATGCTGGAAATCCTCGTCCACTGCATATTCAACAAACAAAAGATGTGACGACGATTCCACACAGTGTCCCAACGACGAATCAGCAAGTAATGACAACGGAGACTGGAACGAGAACGACTTTTGTGGAAAACAAGTTCTTTACCGTTTGGAAATACGATATTGATGGTGACTACAGCGATGCACTCTCTTCTACTTATCACCTTGTAACAGTGTTAGACGGAAAAGGAACGCTCACAGTCGACGGAACAACATATCCAATCGAAAAAGCAGATTCCTTTATTCTGCCTTCAGGAACACCAACACTCCAAATTAACGGATCTGTTCAACTGATTGTGTCTCAATCGAACCAATAATAGTAAACGTAAAAAGGTCAGCAAAAAATGCTGACCTTTATTTTTATGCATTCAATTGTTTTGTAATGTCTACGATTTCGTCGATTAAGCCACCGATTGTTGCAATCGTATCTTTAAGCGGTGCATCTGTTGAGACATCCACGCCTGCTGCTTTTGCAAGCTCTTCTGCGCTCTTCGTTCCGCCCATCTTCAATACTTCAACCCAAGTGTTTGCCACGCTTGAATCTTTTTGAATCATTTTCGCCACTTGTGTACCTATTGTTAAACCAGCTGAGTAAGTGTATGAATATAATCCCATGTAGTAGTGCGGTTGACGCATCCATGTTAACTCTGCGCCTTCTGTAAGAACCACTTCTGGTCCCCAGAATTTAGCAAGAGTTTCTCTGAATAAATCGTTTAACGTATCGGCATCCAAGCTCTTACCTGCATCCACTAAACGGTATACTTCGCGTTGGAAGTATGCTTCTAATAAGTGAGTCACAAAGTTGTGGTAGTACGTTTTTGCAACCATTTGAGAAGAAATCCAACGTTTCATACGTAGGTCATCGCCTGCTTTGCTCTTCAAGTAATACTCAACAAGTAATTCGTTCGTTGTTGATGGCGCTTCTACAAAGTACATGCTTGGACGACCATCTAGAATATTTTGGTGTTTATACGCTAATTGGAAGTGTCCTGCGTGTCCTAATTCATGCGCTAACGTCATACAGTCATTCATATCTTCTGTAAAGAACATTAAGATATATGAGTTTGCTCCATAAGGTGATGAACAGAACGCACCAGTACGTTTACCGATTGTTTCAGCGTAGTCAATCCAACGGTTATCGAAGGCTTCTTTCATAATCTTTAAGTAATCTTCCCCTAGTGGTTCTAATCCTTCTAAGATATATTGTTTTGCTTCGTCATACGTTACTTTGGCTGCATAAGTTGGATCTACTTCTAGTTTCAAGTCTTCATAACGCACTTCATCTAATTGATAGATTTCTTTGATGAGACGTGCGAATTTACGCATATGTGGCGCTAATTCTTCCATGATGACATCGATTTGACGGTCGTATAGTTCACGAGAAACTTTTTGACGGTCTAATAAGTAATCGAACACTGAATCGAATCCACGCAATGTTGCCATTGTTTTTTCTTTTTGAATTTGTGTGTTATACGCTGAAGCTGTACTATGTTGATATTTGCGTAATGTGTCGCTAAATACTTTGAACGCTTCACGACGGATTGCTGTATTTGGCTCTGATTGCATACGGCCTTCGAAGCTGTTGTATGTCATCGGAATCACTTGTCCGTCTGCTTCTACGTCTGGGAAATGAATATCTTTGAATTTAATATCGTTGTACGCTTGGTAGCCAGCATCTAATGTATTTCCTAAAGCTGCTAGAGTTGCTTCTACGTCTTTTGATAATAAATGTTTTTTATCTTCTAAGAGACGTTCGATATATAAAGCATCTTCTTTATTCGCACGTGCTTCTTCTAAGACCGCATCATCCAATTGGCTTAATTCAGATTCAAAGAAACTTAATTTCGCATCTAATCCTGCTAACACTGTACGTGTTTGTGCAGAACGTGTTTGTGCTTCTTTATCTTTCGTATTGGCACTGACTGCTAAATTACAATAAGCAGAAACCTTTCCGCGAAGTTCCAATAATTCACGGTATGTTGCTAAACCAGCATTCACTTGAGGTGCTGTTGTAATTTTCCCTTCGTATTCCTTTTGGAAAGCATCTACTTTTCCTTTTAGGTCTTCTAACGCTTCGTTAAACACTTCTTCTGTTTGAAACAAATGCGTTAAATCCCATGTTTGATTTACATCTACTTGACTTCTTTCAATCATATTCTCACTCCACTTTCTAAAGTCGTACTTCCATTGTACCACAGTTTTCATTTAATTTTCAGAAAACTTTAATGTTAAACAAAAAAAGTGTTACAGCCCTTCGACTGTAACACTCAGACATTTCTATTATTGTAACGCTCCGATTGCACGAGCGATTTCTTCATTAGAGCTTCCTGGTTTAATTTCGAAAGTCCCAGTCCAGATCTTATCAGCAATGTTATTTGTTGTTAAGTAATCTACGAACTCTTTAGCACTCTTAACTAAGCCTGCTTTTTCTAATTTGTCGGCAACCTCATTTGATGATTCGCCTTCTTCAACTGTAATAGATACAGGTTTTGAAGATTGTGTAGTTGCTGCTTCAGTTGTTGAAGCTTGTGAAGTAGCTTTAGCACTTGATGAAGTCGCTGCTTTGCTACCAGATTCTTTTTCAGCTAATAAAGACTCGTAAGCGGCTTTATAGCTTGCTTCATTTGCTCCTTCAGAAACGATTGGCAAATTCACTGCATCTAATTGGCTCTTTAATGATTGTGGTACAAAAGGCCAAATCACAGTAACCAATGCTAAAATTAACGCTGCTAATAAGAAGCCCATTCCTAAAGAACGAAATTTCGTTTTACTCATGTTCTTCCTCCTTAATTTGCATCTGCTTCAAAATAGTTATCGATTACCAATTGTACTGTTGAAACAGGTACGTTTAATTGTTCAGAAATTGATTCTACTGAGTTACCGTGGCTGAACAATGTAATGATTTGTTGTTTTGTTACATTGTGTAAGCGACCAGATTCTTCTGCAGTTGCTTCTTCCACTGCTTCTGTTTCTTCAGCTACTGGTTCTGGTTTTTCAGCTACACGAACTTCTGCTGTTTTTGCAGCGCGAACTTCTTCGTAAGTTGGTTCAACTGATGGTCCTTTGTATACAGTTGTTCCTTCTAATTCTTGAATTTTTTTCTTTAATGAATACACTTCACGGTTTAATTCTAATAAACCTTCAGCTAATTCATCGATTTCTTCTTCATTGTGGTTATCCTTTAAGAATAGTGAAATGAATAAGAAAAATACTGCTAATGCTAATAACGCGAGAACTACGACCCATACGTGCATTTTTTCACCTCATTAAATATTATTTTTTTCCTTTCATCCTATTTTAAATAATGTTAGCCAAAATATCAAGGTTCAAGGCGAAGTTTATCATTTTGTTAACGAATTGAAACATTACAGACACTAGCTAAAAACAAAAAAATCTTTACCCTCAAGTCCTTATTCAGGAATAAAAGGTAAAGATTTCTATCATTATTAACCGCGCATTTCTTCCTTCACTCGTTTTTCTTTTTGGCTTAAAACGAGTAAGTTTTCGCGGAGTTCTTGTTCCATTTGCGTCAATTCGTATTCGGCTTTTCTACGTTTTTGACGGCCTTCTTGTTGAATAAGAATCGTTTCTTCTAATGTTTCAATCAAGTCTTGTTGTGTCTTTTGAAGGGTTTTAAGATCGATAATACCGCGTTCATTTTCACGAGCTGTTTCAATCGTTGAAATCTTCAACATTTCAGAGTTCTTTTGAATCAATTGATTTGTCGTTTCAGACACTTGACGTTGCGCTGTCACGGCATCCTTTTGGCGAAGCAATGTCATCGCAATGGCAATTTGGTTCTTCCATAAAGGAATCGTTGTCGTAATGGAAGATTGAATTTTTTCCGCCAAGGTTTGATTCGTATTTTGAATCAAGCGAATTTGTGGTGCTTGCTGGATGGTCATTTGACGCGTCAATTTCAAGTCATGATTTCTCTTTTCAAGACGATCTAAGAATTGATGTAAGTCGTTGACGACTTGCACATCCATTTGGGCTCCGGACTCTTGCGCCTTTTGCATCGCTTCAGGAATCAGTTTTTGTTGCAACTCTTCAATCTTCAATTCCCCAGCAGCGATATAAATACTTAACGCCTCGAAGAATTCCTTATTACGTTGGTACAATTGTTCCAGTGACAAGTTGTCGTTTAATAATCCATTCTTTTCATGGTCTAATCGCACTGCAATCTTATCCACTTGAGAACCGACTTCTTGGTATTTTAATTGCATTTCGTAAATCGACTTCTTCACGCGCCCAAAGATTTTACGGAAGATGTTCGAATCTTGTGCCACAAGGTCGTTTGGGTTTGTCTCGTTGAGTCGCATCATCAACTCATTGAGCGTATCGCCGATTTCTCCTGTATCTTTATTTTGCACATGAGCCAGCATCGAATGAGAGAATTCACCAAGTTGCTTTTGCGCGCCAGCACCATAACTAATGATGGCCTGCATGTTCTTTTCATCGATTTGTTTTGCAAGAGCACGTGCTTGTTCTTGTTGTTTTTCTGGCAAAGTATCTACCAGCGCACGTTTAGCATCTAGTTGTTCTTGTGGAAAATCACTTGCCACATCTTGCAATGTCGTATTTTTTACTACGTCTTCTCCAAATGGGTTTTGAATGAGTGCATCTACCATTGATTTTTGTTCAGTCATTTTTTCTACTCCTTTATCGTACGATTCACGTAATCCATCTCTGCTTCAGATTTTTTGATTTTATCCTCTTGGAAATGTAAGTAATCCTCTTCCAGCGTTGCGCAGACGAGATCGATTTTTTCTCCTAATTCTTGTAGTGTTTGATACGTTTCGCTTCCTTTTACCGGTTGCTCACTCAATTCTTTATAGACTTTCGTCATTTCGTTTAATGACGGTACGCATGTATGAACGAACAAGTTGGCTTCTGGAAGCTTCTCAGGGTGTGCCACTAATTCTTTGAAATAATCTTTCATCGTTACTGTAGTGTTATATCGATTACTAATAATTCTTAGCTTTGTAAGACTTTGAATTGTCTCATCAATCTCTTGAATTTGTGTCTTCACCACTGACATTTTTTGTCTAAAATAATCGATTTCCTGCTTAGATAATCCGGATTGTTCATATCGTTTTTGCACCTTACTAGAGGTTTTATCTAACGGT
>CAJZJY010000062.1 GCA_916050055.1 uncultured Streptococcus sp. | reverse complement strand
GGAGATGGTACGAAGATTCGAGGTACCGTTGAAAATAGTATTATCTTCCGTGATGTTGTCGTAGAAGAAGGTGCGGTTGTTCGTAACAGTATCATTCTTTCAAATACCGTGATTAAATCAGGTGCTCATTTAGAGTATGTGATTGCTGATAAAGATGTTACGGTAAAACAACATACTGTTTTAACAGGTACAGAAGAAGTACAAGTCGTGATTGATAAAGGTAAAACCGTTTAATCAACTTTCAAAATGATAAAAGACAGCTTGGGCATTGCTCAAGCTTCTTTTTTGCCTTAAAACCTTTCTACTGTTTGCAACGAGAGGAATAAGTTAGTAAACTAAATAAGTAGGAATTCTTTAGAAAGGAGCTTTTCTCATGGTAAGAAAATATGCGGTCATTGATTTAGAAACGACAGGGCCAAAATATGAAAGCGGAGATCGAATCTTCCAATTTGGCTGTACTTTAATCAATGGCGATGAAGTGATTGAGCATGTCTCACTCAATATTAATCCTGAAAAAAGTATTCCATTCGAGATTCAATTATTAACGGGAGTGACGAATGCGGATGTGGCAACGGCTCCTTATTTTGATGAAGTGGCAATGACGATTTTTAATCTGTTAGAAGATCGAACGCTCGTTGCTCATAATGTTGGTTTTGACGGACCTTTTATTATGTCTGCTTTAACAGATGCACTGGGTCTAGAATTGGAAGTGCCACTCATTGATACGGTGCAACTGGCTCAAATTTGTTATCCAACAGCGCTCAGTTATCGACTTAGTGATTTAACAGAGGCGCTAGAGATTCATCATACTCAAGTACATACAGCAGGCAGTGATGCTCGAGCAACAGCTGAACTATTCTTAAAAATGAAGACTAAGTTTCGAGAGTTGTCGACGATTACGTTAAAACAGCTAACCGAATTCTCTGGAGAATTACTAGGGGATACGGGTACGATTTTTGAGGAAATTTTAGAAGAAAAAGGAAAAGAAGAAAGAGAAGATTTTTCTTTAGAACAAGGTTTTGTCGTTTCTCCTCTAGCGGTAAAAGAGGTAGAGCTAAAGTCTTCTAAACGAAAAACGAATGCACTAGAAGCTTATCAAAAATTAGTAGATTCTGGATTCTTAGAAGATAAGGCAAGTCAGCGTGAGATGATAACCACCATAGAATCGTTGATTGAAACAGATGAACTTTTGCATTTTATTGAAGCCAGCCCTGGTTCAGGGAAAACATACGCTTACTTACTGGCAGCATTTGAAAAAGCGAGTAAGAGAAAACCAATCTGGATAGTCACTTCGAACTTACTATTGCAACAACAACTGATGGAAGATAGTATCGCTCCGATTATTACAGAGTTAAAGATTAAGACACCTGTAATTTCTATAAAAGGGCAAAGACACTATATTGATTTAACAGCCTTCAAGCGTGCAATTCACAAGTATCAAGAGGAGAGAAGTGCAAGAAACAGCCTTTCTATTATGGGGTTACTCGTGTGGATTACAGAGACGCAAACAGGTGATTTATCTGAATGTAATCAAGTGCTTCATCAGGCAACGTTATGGAAAGAAATATCGGTAAAAGATGCAAATGAGGAAGGAAGTCTGTATTGGGACAAGGCAGTAGCTTCAGTTCAACAAAGTCCAATTGTGGTTACTAATCATGCATTCCTTATTCAGTACGCTTCATTGATTGCTCATCGTGTAAAACCTGTTGTACTAATTGATGAAGTGCAGCAGTTCGAGCATGCCCTAGAGCAATATGGCACGACTACTGTTATCTTTTCTCATTTATTTGAGTTGCAACAATTATGGTCTGACCATCACTTAAATACGATGTTTCATTTTTCAAAAGAAGAGGAACACCTCTCTCGTACGATGAATCGTAAGTTATTAGAAATTTGTGATTTATATGAAACATGGTTTGAAGAGTTGAAGAGTGGACAACAACTGTCATCTTCTTTTGTATTTACATCCAGTGAGTGGAAGGAGTCAATCCACTGTGAAATGGTGAATGCCATGCAAAAGGCACTGTCTGGTGTTATGAATTTATTACAAGCGAATGCAGACAAGACTACTTTGTTTGAAGAAAGTGCTTTTTTATTAAAAGAACTAATGGAGTCTATCTCTCAATTTCAAATGGATGGTAGTGATTATTTTGTCATCGAAGAAAAAGAACAGTACGGTCAAAATACTCTAGAATTATTAAGAGTTAAGCCAGTTATTCAGGTCTTTCATCAGTTTAGAGAGAAGATGAGACAAATAATTGGAATTTCAGCAACGATTCCAACGTTTACACCGTTATTCCATGAGTTAGAGGCAAAAGAGAAGTTGACGGTGATCGAGACAAAAGTAGCAACTGCCGACCATCAAATATTTATCCCTAATGATTTGGTGGCCGTAAATTCTTCCTCGAGTCAACAGTATCATGCACAAATTGCAGACTGTATCGAAAAAATTTATGAGCGAAAGGGCGGAAGAATGCTTGTCTTGATGCATTCTGTTGAAGCGCTCTTAGCAGTAGAGAGTCTGTTAGAAGACTTTTGCCGTGCTCATCAAATTGAACTTTTGGCTCAAAAAGGACCTCAAATGGGTCGAAGAATCCAACGTCGTTTCCAAGAAAGAAATGATGCGATTTTACTGGGTGTCTATAGCTTCTGGGAAGGATTTGATAGTGGCGGCCAATCCATCGATTCACTCGTAATCACCAAATTGCCATTCCCAAATCCAGTGTCAACGGCTCAACAAATTATTCAACTAGAGATGAAAGAGCAAGAGCGTTCTTATTTTGCCCATTACGCGATGAAGATGATGCTTCTTCTACTGTATCAAGGGCTAGGACGTTTTAGTAGACCGCATCAAAAGAGTGCCGAAATTTGGTTGTTAGATGTTCGGGCAACGATTAGTAAATATGCGATGAAAGTAAAAAGTGTTTTCCCGGAAAACGCTTCGGTTATAGAGAAACCATTTAAGAAGTGTTTAAACGTTGGGAAGAATAAAAATATGTAGGGCATCGTCTTATATGTATGGTGGTATTTTTGCTTTAAATAGCGTATAATACCATTATCTATGAAAATTAGAGTAGAGGAGAGAAATTGATGAAACGCAGAACAATGTTTATTCTTTTACTCACTTTATTTCTATTATTTTTAGCTGCTGCAAGTATCTTTTTAGTAAGTGTGGATCCAAAGATTAAAAAACGTAACGAAGCACTTATGATGATGGCACCAACCGTAGAATTTTCAAAAGTAACGAAGTTTTACTTGTACAATACGGATGCGTCTTATTACACCATTATGGGTGAAGATAAAGACGGAAATGCCATCTATGCGATTATTCCTGAAGAAGGTGGAGATGTCACAATTCTTCAGCAATCAGCAGTTGTCAATGAGCAAGAAGCTCGTTCAATTACATTACAAGATAAACCAGATGTTGAAGTGCTAGAAGCAAGACTTGGACTTTTAAACGGAGAACCTGTATGGGAAGTCAATTATCGTATGAGTAATCAACGTATTGGTTATTACTATATTTCAGCGAAAAATGGTAAATGGATTAAAGATATTGAGAATATATAGAAATTGGTGATTTATGGTAAAAATTTCAGATAGAGTATCGAAAATTTTGCCTTCAGGAACTCTAGCGATGACACAAAAAGCTAGAGAACTAAAAGCTCAGGGAAGAAAGATCATTAGTTTATCGATTGGTGAACCTGATTTTAATACACCTGAAGTGATTACAGAGGCAGCCATTGATGCTTTAAGAAAACACGAAACCGATCATTATACACCAGCTTTGGGAATAGATAAGTTAAGACAGGCGATTTGTGATTTTCATAAACGTAAAGATGGAATTGATTTGCAAAAGGAACAAGTTGCGACTTTTGCGGGTGCTAAATTTGCGCTGTATTCAGTCTTTATGACTTTAGTAGATCCAGGAGACGAGGTTTTAATTCCAATTCCTTACTGGGTGAGTTATACCGAACAAATTCAATTAGCGGATGGCGTTCCGGTGTATATTGAAACTAGAGAAAGAAATTCGTTTAAACTAACAGTCGATTTACTAAATGAATACGTAACGGATAAGACAAAACTCTTGGTGCTCAATGCGCCTTCGAATCCTTCAGGGCTCTTGTATACAAAAGAAGAGTTACTAGCGATTGGAAATTGGGCATTAGAACATAATGTATTTATCATATCAGACGAAATTTATTATGAATTAGTCTATGATGCGCCTTCCATCAGTATGGCAAGTTTATCCCAAGAGATTTTTAATAACACATTAGTCATTAATGGATTATCAAAATCAGTTGCGATGACTGGATGGAGACTTGGATATGTATTTGGTCCAAAACGAATCATTAGAGCTTTAAATGACTTAACAAGTCACACAACAAGTAACCCTGCTGCGGTTGTACAATATGCGGCCATTCGCGCTTTCGACGAAGACGTTGAAGCGGCTAAAAAAGAAATGCGTGACGAGTTCCAAAGAAGAATCGACGTATTTCATGGATTATTAAACGACATTCAAGGAATTAAGTGTGAGAAGCCTAAAGGAGCGTTCTACTTATTCGCGAATGTGAAAGTAGCCATGCATATCGTAGGCGTAGCTTCTTCAGAAGAATTTGCTCTAAAACTACTCGAAGAAGCAGGGGTTGCAACAGTATCCGGAGAGAACTTTGGATGCAACGGTTTCCTAAGACTCAGCTGTGCTAATAGCGAAGAGGAATTAAGAGAAGCCGCTAATCGAATTAAGGAATTTATTGAATCATATAAGTAAAGGAAGAGTGATATTTTGAAAACTATAACAATGAATCAAGCAAAAGATTACGTTGGACAAACCGTTACCATTGGCGCTTGGGTAACTAACAAACGTTCAAGCGGTAAAATCGCGTTCTTACAATTACGTGATGGAAAAGCTTATTTCCAAGGAATTGTAGTGAAAGCTGATGTAAATGAAGAAACTTTTGAATTAGCAAAAGGATTAACTCAAGAAAGTTCTGTATTCGTAACAGGTGTTGTACAAGAAGATACTCGTTCTAAATTAGGATATGAGTTATTAGTAAAAGACATTGAGTTAATCGGTGAGAGTCATGAATACCCAATTACTCCAAAAGAGCATGGTACTGACTTCTTAATGGACCACCGTCACTTATGGTTACGTTCAACAAAACAACATGCTATTATGGAAATTCGTAATGCGATTATATACGCATCGTATGAATTCTTTGATAAAAATGGATTCATTAAATTCGATAGTCCAATTCTTTCAGGAAATGCGGCAGAAGATTCTACAGAATTATTCGAAACGGATTACTTTGGTGAACCAGCATTTTTAACACAATCTGGTCAATTATATTTAGAAGCTGGAGCAATGGCATTTGGCCGTGTATTCGACTTTGGACCAGTATTCCGTGCAGAAAAATCTAAAACTCGTCGTCATTTAACTGAGTTCTGGATGATGGATGCGGAGTATTTATACTTAACACATGACGAGTCATTAGACTTACAAGAAGCTTATGTGAAAGCTTTAATTCAAGGCGTTTTAGACCGTGCACCTCATGCATTAGAAACTCTAGAACGTGACACTGAATTATTGAAGAAATACATTAGCGAACCGTTCAAACGTATCACATACGATGAAGCGATTGACTTATTACAAGCGCACGAAAACGATGAAGATACTGATTACGAACACTTAGAACACGGTGATGACTTTGGTTCACCACACGAAACTTGGATTTCAAACTACTTTGGAGTGCCAACATTTGTGATTAACTATCCAACTGAAATTAAAGCTTTCTACATGAAACCAGTTCCTGGAAATGAAAGTCGTGTACTATGTGCGGACTTACTTGCTCCAGAAGGATACGGAGAAGTTATCGGGGGTAGTGAGCGTGAAACGGACTACGATAAATTATTAGATAGAATTAAATCAAACGGATTAAATCCAGATGATTATGCATTCTACTTAGATTTACGTAAATACGGTTCTGTTCCTCACTCAGGATTCGGTCTAGGTTTAGAACGTATGGTAACCTTTGTGGCTGGTACGAAACATATTCGTGAAGCTATTCCATTCCCACGTTTATTAAACCGTATTTACCCATAATAAAAAGAATAAGAAAGAGCCGCTGACCTATGTCGTTGGCTCTTTTTTAAAAGAGGGAGGTCAAAAAATGGCATTAACATTCCAAGAACATTGGATTTATAGTGGCAGTACGTCTGTTCCGAATGCACTACTTCAAAATTACCGAAAATTGCAATTGACTGCAGATGAATGCTTATTAATTGCATGGTTAATGCAGCGACATCCGGAAGAGTCATTTGTTATTGATGTAAGAGCAACTTGTATACAGTTTGGTATAGATGAAAGACAATTGTTTAGCATCATTCAACATTTAATGGATCGACAAGTGCTCGAGATTAAACAACGAGAAGCAAAAGATGGGAAGAAAGTGGATTACTATAGCTTTAAACCGCTTCTTCGTCAATTAGAAGTGTTATTTAAGCAAA
>CAJZJY010000061.1 GCA_916050055.1 uncultured Streptococcus sp. | reverse complement strand
GGCGTTCAAGGTAGCGCAGACCGTTTCGTATCTGGATTAACGGATGCGGTGATTGCAGCTCAAAACGTAGTTGTGGCAGCAGAATCTCTAGGAATGGGGGCTGTTTACCTCGGTAGTTTCTTTAACGATACAGCTAAAGTCGTTGAGTTGTTAAACTTACCAAAATATACGTATCCTGCGATTGGACTTGCTGTGGGCTGGCCGGATCAAGAGCCTCAATTAAAACCACGCCTTCCCAAAGAAGTCATTCATATGGAAAATGGATACAAAGACCTTGAGAATCCTCTGGAAGAATTAAAAGAGTATGATGCGACTGTGACAGAATACTACGACCTTCGTGATGCGAATCGTCGTGTAGATGCCTTTACAAAACAAGTGTCTACAAAATACCACACGCTTGGAGCTAAGCGTGCGGAAATGCTTGATGTACTTAAAGCACAAGGCTTCTTAACAGGAGAATAAAAAAGAAGACAAGAAATCGTTGTTTCAACGATTTCTTGTCTTTATTTGTTTTATTGAATGTTTAATGAATCAAGGACGGATTGTTTCATACCTTCGATTGAAAGAACTTTTGTATGACGGATTGGCGCATCCAATACGCTTGTAATAGCTGTTGGAATGGCAATGACGCTTTCTTGTTGAATCGCATCCATGAGTTCTGCGTCAGATTGATTCGTATCCACGTCTAGAGCTGAAAGAACGCTTTGCGGGAATTTGTATGGACTAGCAGTCGATACCACCACTGTAGGAGTTGTGTCTCCTGTTTCGTTCTTATATTTCGTATACACAGCGTCTGCGACCGCAGTGTGTGGATCTAATAAGTAGTGCTCGCTCTTGAATACATCATGAATCGTTTGAGCCGTTTCTTCTTGGCTGGCACGGTTTCCGTAAAATTGTTGGAATAGAGCTGTATCTGTATTTGGAACAGAGTAGCTTCCGTTTTCTTTTAGAGAAGTCATGAGTGCGTTTGTTTCCTTCGAGCTGCGTCCTGTTAATTCGAAGACGAAACGCTCAAGGTTACTTGAAACAAGAATATCCATACTTGGAGAACTTGTTAATTTAAATTCACGTAGTCGGTTGTATGTTCCTGTTTGGAAGAAATCAACAAGCACATCATTTTCGTTTGAAGCACAGATGAGTTTATTGATTGGAACACCGATACCTTTTGCGTAGTAGGCTGCTAGAATGTTACCAAAGTTACCAGTTGGAACGACCACGTTCATTGGGTCGCCAATTGCTAGAGTACCGTCTTTCACTAATTGTGCATATGCGAATACGTAATACACGATTTGTGGGCAAAGACGTCCGATATTAATCGAGTTTGCAGAAGAGAATTGGAATCCTTTTTCTGCAAGTGTTGCGTTTAGTTCTTTATCCGCAAATAACTCTTTCACTTTTGTTTGCGCGTCATCGAAGTTTCCTTCTACACCATAAACAAAAGTGTTGTCGCCTGCTTGTGTCACCATTTGGCGTTCTTGAATCGTACTGACGCCGCCTTTTGGATAAAAGACGATGATGTTTGTATGAGGAACATCTGCAAATCCTGCAAGGGCAGCTTTACCAGTGTCTCCAGAAGTCGCTGTTAAAATGACGATATCTTTATCGGATTTGTTTTTCTTTGCTGCAGTTGTAAGAAGGTATGGCAAGATAGATAGCGCCATATCCTTGAAGGCGATGGTTCTTCCGTGGAAAAGTTCCATGAAATGACGGTCGCCAACTTTCTTCACTGGTGCGATTTCTTTTGTATCAAACGTTGTGTCGTATGCTGAATGCACGCAGTCTGTAATCTCTTCTTTTGTAAAATCTGTTAAAAAGGCAGACAAAATGTCAATGGCTATTTCTTGATAACTTTGAGTTTTTAAAACTTCCCAGTCCAGAGTCACTTCTGGGAGGGCAGTCGGTACATATAAACCACCGTCTTCAGCAATTCCTTTTAAAATGGCTTGTGAAGCTGTAACGCGGTTGTTTGTGTCTCGTGTACTAATGTATTGAATTGTGGACACTTGAGTCCCTCGCTTTCTAAAATTTCGTTGCGCTCATTGTACCATAAATCGCGCTCTGAACACAAAACACAGGCACATTTCGGCTGTGAATTCTGAAGTGTGCACTTAAATTTTTAGAGAAAAATAGTATACACTAAAGATGAAAATTCAATTAAAATTTGAAGGGTAATCGATTGAAAAATAATAGAAAAATTGATAAACTAATTATAGTAATTCGTAGCTAATTGCTTGTCTTTGAGAGGGTTTCAAAGGCGGTTTTTTATTATCTAAAATCATTAAAAAGGAGTGAAAAAATGCTAAAACAGATTATTCCGTTTTTTAGTAAGTATAAAAAATATCCTTTCTTAGCGTTTTTTGCCATCTTAATCGAGGTGCTCTGTGAAGTAGCGCAACCGATTATTATGAAACAAATTATCGACGAAGGGATTCCGAATAAAGACTTAGGCTATGTTGTGCAACAAGGATTGATTATGGTTGTGGTTGCAATTGTATCCCTATCTGCCGGAGTGCTAGGTGCAAAATTTGCATCGATTGCTGGAACAGGAGTAGCTGCAGAATTACGTTCTGCTGAAATGAAGAAAATTCAAGCCTTCTCATTTAAAAATATCGATCACTTTTCAAATGCATCTTTAATTACACGTATGACAAGTGACGTTAACAATGTTCAAAATACAGCCATTATGACGATGCGTATTTTAGCGCGTGCGCCAATGATGTTTATCTTCGCTATCTTCTTTGCGGTAAGTATTAATGCGCAATTATCTCTTATCTTCATGGTTGCTGTACCAATCTTAGTCCTTTCATTAGCGTTAATCATTTCTACAGCCTTTCCACGCTTTAGAAAACTACAACAAGCAACTGATGGTATTAACCGTACGTTGCAAGAAAACTTTATCGGAATTCGCGTTGTAAAATCATTCGTACGTGAAACGTTCGAGAAGAAAAAATTTGGTAAAGAAAACTCTACATTTAGAGAACGTGCCCTACATGCAATGTATGTCGTGATGTGGAATAACCCGATCATGCAATTAACCATTTATGCAGTAACGATTGCAGTAATGTGGTTTGGTGGTGGTCTTGTTATCAGCGGAACGATGACAACAGGGGATCTTATTAGTTTCATTTCTTATATTACACAAATCTTGATGTCCCTCATGATGATTTCATTCGTATTCGTAATGTTAACAATGACAAAAGCGTCGATGGACCGTATCTTCGAAGTGTTAGATACAAATATCGATGTAGAAGAACCAGAATATCCAATCACAGTGGACAAAGTCTATGGCGAAGTAGAATTCGACCATGTTCATTTCTCTTATGGGAAACAACAAGATGAAGAAGTGTTGAGCGATATCAGCTTTAAGATTAAACCGGGTGAAGTATTCGGGATTATCGGGCCAACAGGTTCAGGGAAATCTTCTCTTGTACAGTTGATTCCTCGACTCTATGACACCACTGCTGGTACGGTTCGTGTTGGTGGACATGATGTTCGGGAATATCGTTTTGCAGATTTACGTCAAAACGTATCGATGGTATTACAAAAGAACACGTTATTCTCTGGAACAATTCGTGAAAACCTCTTATGGGGAAATCCAGACGCTACAGAAGAAGAGATGATGCAAGCGGCGAAACACGCCCAAGCTCATGACTTTATTATGGAAATGCCAGATGGATATGACACTCATGTGGAACAAGGTGGGTCAAACTTCTCTGGTGGACAAAAACAACGTCTTACAATTGCTCGTGCTATGTTACGTAAGCCAGCTGTGTTAATTCTAGACGATTCAACTTCAGCAGTGGATACAGCTACTGACTCGAAAATCCGTGAAGCGTTCTTTAACCATTTACCAGATACAACGGTGATTATTATCGCGCAACGTATTTCATCTATCCAAGGCGCAAACAATATTCTTGTATTAGATGATGGTAAAGTGAACGGATTAGGAACACACGAAGAGTTAATGGAAACAAATGACTTATATCGTGATATTTACGAAACCCAAATGAAAGGAGCCAAAGGAGATGAGTAGAAATAAAGGACCAAAACGTCCAGAAAATATGAAACAAACTTTGGCGGACTTATGGGGGTATTTATGGAAGAGTAAATGGACTCTTGCAGTCGTAGTGGTCTGCTTAATCGTTTCAAGTGCATCCGGAATTATCGGGACATATGCGATTCGTCCGTTAATCAATGATTTTATTGCTACAGGTGATTTAGCGGGTCTAGCAAAAATGCTCGGCTTTATTGCTATTGTGTATGTACTAGGAGCAACAGCCAGTTACTTCTCGGCACGTTTAATGGTAACAGTTGGACAAAATACTATCGAAAAAATGCGTGCAGATTTATTCAACCATATTCAAAGCTTGCCAATTCGTTTCTTTGATACGAATAAGCACGGGGACTTAATGTCTCGCTTTACAAACGACTTTGAGAATATTCAAAATGCGTTTAACAACAGTATGTTAATGATTATCAGCTCAACGCTACAATTAGTATTGACGTTTGTGATGATGATGATTCTTTCGCCAATCTTAACAGTGCTTCTAATTGCGATGGTATTCTTGATGTTCCAAATCGTGAAGAAATTAGGTGCAAAATCAGGGAAGCAATTCGCTGCGCAACAAGCGATTCTTGGACAAGTCAATGGATTCGTAGAAGAGCATATTGAAGGACAAAAAGTAGTGAAAGTATTTAACCACGAACATAAAGTGCTTGATGAATTTGATAGACTCAACACTGAACTTCAAGAAGCTGCAAATAACGCACAATTCTATTCGACTATTATGTTCCCAATTTTAGGAAATATCAGTTACGTGAACTATGCGATTACGGCAGCGGTTGGTGGATACTTAGTGATTATTAATTGGATGGATATCGGGGGACTTGCCTCATTCCTACAATTCTCAAGAACATTCGCGCAACCACTTGCTCAAATGTCTCAACAAATGAACGTACTGCTTAGTGCGATGGCAGGGGCTGAACGTATCTTTGCAATTCTTCGTGAAGAACCTGAAGTCGATGAAGGAACGGTTACTTTGGACCAACGCGATCCAAAACAATGGTACTGGGTAGATGGTGAGAAACGTATTCCAGTTGTTGGAAACATCCAACTACACAATGTTGACTTTGGCTATGTGCCAGGTGTACGTATTTTAAAAGATATCAATGTATGGGCTGAACCAGGATTGAAGGTAGCCTTTGTTGGGGCAACGGGTGCTGGTAAAACAACCATTACAAACTTAATTAATCGTTTCTACGAAATTGATTCTGGGGTCATTACTTTCGATGAGATTCCAGTAACGAAGATTAAGAAAGATGACTTACGTAAGACGATTTCTATCGTGTTGCAAGATACGCATTTATTTACTGGAACGATTGCGGATAATATTCGTTATGGGAACTTGGATGCGACGAATGATGAAGTCATTAAAGCGGCAAAACTTGCCAACGCCCACAGCTTTATCAAACGTCTACCACAAGGATACCAAACAGAAATTACAGGAGACGGCGAAGGCTTGTCTCAAGGGCAACGTCAATTACTCGCAATTGCGCGTGCTGCTGTTGCGAACCCTAAAGTATTAATTCTCGATGAAGCAACAAGTTCGATTGATAGCCATACAGAAGCGTTGATTTCACGCGGTATGGACCAATTAATGGAAGGGCGTACTTCATTTGTAATTGCCCACCGTTTATCTACGATTCGTAATTCAGATGTGATTATGGTAATGGATCACGGTGAGATTATCGAACGCGGAGACCATGAGAGTCTTATGGAAAAACGCGGAATCTACTACAAACTATACACAGGCCAAATCGAACTCGATTAGTGCTTATAATAAGTTTAAAATACTGCTTGTCCTTTCGGACGTTTTTATAATAGCTGTAATGAGGCACCGGATTGAGCCTAAAGTCTCAATCACTACCGAGCTTCAAAGAGGGAGTAGGGAATAAATTCCTTACTCCCTCTATTTCACATCGGTCGCTCTTTCCCATTACTGCTATTATAAAGTCCGAAAGGGAGCAGTATTTTTTCTTTAGAAATGATTTGTACCGTATATAGTTTTTATGCGAATAAAGACACCAGAAAAGAAACGCTATTTGGATGCTTTTCAATCCGAAGGGCTCTTTTTTTTCTTTTGTACAAATGAAGTTCGATTTGACTTTGTATAGTTGTAGTGTGAGAAAAGACTACGGACGTTTTTATAATAGCTGTAATGAGGCACAGGATTGAGCCTAGAGTCTCAATCACTACCGAGCTTCAAAGAGGGAGTAGGGAATAAATTCCTTACTCCCTCTATTTCACATCGATTGCTCTTTCCCATTACTGCTATTATAAAGTCCGAAGGGTCGCAGTATTTTTGTTTTAGAAATAGATTTGTGCTGTATATAGTTTTTATGCGAATAAAGGCACCCGTAAAGAGACATTCTTTGGATGCATTTTAATCCGAAGGTCTCTTTTTTCTTTTGTACAAATTAAATGCGATTTGACTTTGTATAGTTGTAGTATGAGAAAAAAAGAAGTATCGATAATAAAATTTGATTAGGAAAAGTTAGAAAAGATCATGAATAATGACTATAAATTTTACTATTATTGTGAATTTTGTAAAAAATAAAAATAATCATCATCTCC
>CAJZJY010000060.1 GCA_916050055.1 uncultured Streptococcus sp. | reverse complement strand
ACGTTGTTCGAATACGTCGAATGCGTCGTATAAGTAGTCTTTCTTCGTCATGTCTACGCCGGCTTTTTTCATTACTTCGATTGGAGCGTCGCTGCGTCCTGCACGTAAGTAGTTTAAGTAAGCTTCTAAATCTTCTGGAGTACCATGTAAGATTTTATCTGATAAAGCAGTTGCTGCAGCCATACCAGTCGCGTATTGGAATACGTAGTAGTTCATGTAGAAGTGAGGGATACGTGCCCATTCGTATGCGATTTGTTCATCTTGGATAACATTTGCATAGTATTTCGCGTTGATTTCGCTATAAGCTTTTGCGATTGATTCTTGTGTTAATGGTTGGCCTTCTTGGTCCATAACGTGAATCTTATGTTCGAATTCTGCAAATTGTGTTTGACGGAAAATGGTTGATTTGAAGCGGTGTAAATAGTTGTTTAAGATATATTTTTGCGCTTCTTTATCTGTATGTTTCTTCAACAAGTAATCTGTTAAGATGTTTTCGTTTGTTGTAGAAGCAATTTCCGCTAAGAAGATTGAGTAATCTCCGTATTGTTTTGGTTGTGTATTACGAGTGAAGTAGCTGTGTGCACTATGTCCTAACTCGTGAACTAATGTGAAGAAGTTTGATAATTCATCATGCCAGTTCAATAGGATGTATGGTGCAGTTGAGTATGCTCCACTTGAATATCCACCACTGCGTTTACCGATGTTTTCAGCAACGTCGATCCAACGTTCCGCGTATGCTTTCTTCATGATTTCATTGTACTCTTCGCCAAGAGGTTTCAAGGCTTCCACACTTGCTAGAGATGCTTCTTGGTAATTGTATTTAATTGGAGCGTCTCCAGTGATTGGTACGTATAAATCATACATATGCAATTCATCTAAGCCTAATGCTTTTTGTTGTAATGCGGTGTAACGGTGTAATAATGGTAATTTTTCATTTACCACGTCTACTAAAGCATCATACACTTCTTCAGGAACTTGGTTTGAAGCAAGTGCTGCTTGACGAGCTGAGTCATAGTTATGCACTAAAGCGCTGAAGTTATGACCTTTCACTTCTGTACCAAGTGTGCTTGCGAATGTATTTTTCAAGTTGATGTAAGGTTTGTATAATGTTTCGAATGCTTCCTTACGAACATCTTGGTTTTTAGATTCGATATATACAGAGTAGTTACCGTTTGTCAATTCAACTTTTTCGCCATTTTCAGTTGTGATTTCATCAAACTTGATGTCAGCGTTGTTCAATAAGTTGAACGTTTTGCTTGCGCCTTGGAATACTTCGCTAGCTTTTGATAATAATGCTTCTTCTTTATCTGAAAGCACGTGACCTTTTTTAATACGCGCTGTTTCTAATAAGACACGGAAGTCTTCTAATCCTGGTTCTTGTTTGAAATACTCTTCAAATGCTTCATCAGATAATGCTAAAATTGCTGGGGCAAACCATGCCGAAGCGCCTGAGAATTCGATGTATGTTGAGAACGCACGTTGGTTTAAGACTTGGTTTTCATTGTTAGAAGTATCTTGGTCTGCTTTTAAATGTGAGTAAACATAAGCTGTTTCAATCTTATCATCCACTACGTTTAAAAGATTTAAGAATGCTAATAATGATTCCCCATCTTTTAATGCTGTTTCTTTTGCAGCGGCTACTGCTGGAATTTGTGATTTAACAAATTCTAAGTCCTTTTCAAATCCTTCGTTTGATTCGTAAATTGCGGAAAGGTCCCATGTTAATTCTACTGGAACTTCTTCACGTCTTAATGGTTTTTTATTGGCCATTATAATCCCTACTTTCTAAAAAGTTGATAGTCCTAGTGTACTATGAAATGGATGCTTTGGAAAGGGTTTGAACCCATTTTTAAAGAAAAAGAGACCAAATGAACCGCTTTTGATTCATCTGGTCTTGTTAATTAGTCTTCAAGGAAAGTGGCTTTATCTAAACTATCTGTTCCGATAATCGCTACAAGAATGACATCTTCACGAATAAGGAAATCCGCAAATACTCTTGTATTCAACGATTCATCCTTTCCTTCACGATATCCAATTAAGTTCAAATCATAATCTTTACGTAAGTCTAAATCGCTTAGTTGCTTTCCAACCCATGATTTTGGCGGATAAAATTCCACAAGCGAGATATTGCCATCGAGTGAAATCACTTCAGCCAGTTTATGGTGAAGAATGTTCTTCACGAGACGAATTCCTGTTTCTTTCTCTGGGTTTATGACACGATGCGCACCCATCTTCGTTAAGATTTCTGTTGTTGTACGGCCTTTTGCTTTAGCGATGATTTCTGGAACACCCAGTTTCGTACAATGCATCACGGCTAGAATACTCGCTTCTAAACTAGACCCTGTGGCTACCACCACCGTGTCGCAGTCGCCAATTCCGATTTCTTCCAAAACTTCTTCGTCTGTCACATCGGCAATGACTGCCTTTGTGACAAGTGGTTCAATACGGTTGACGGTTGATTCATCACGATCAACAGCAATAATGTCGCAATCATATTCACTAAGCTGTTTGGCAATCGTCATCCCAAACACACCTAGTCCTAAAATCCCAACTGTCTTTCTCATTACAATCCCTACTTTCTATCCAATTAATAATGGCGCTTTTGCATACTTCATCTCGAGTGCTTTTTTCTTTCGATTTGAAAAACTTAATAGTACGGTCAACGGTCCAATACGACCAATAAACATCAACAACATAATCACAATTTTTCCAAGGAAAGATAAGGTTGGTGTTAAATTTGCGGTTACCCCTACTGTACATACCGCTGAAATAGTTTCAAATAAGGTATATAGAAGTGGCACATCTGGATCCGTTAAACTGAGCAAGAACAAACTCGTTAGAATGAGTGTTGTAAATACGATAAAAATCGTTAAGGCTTTTCTGGCCATCTCTTGCGAAATACTATGGTGTCTAAAATGAATCATTCCCTCATCGTACACTTCTGAGCGAATGAATAAGAGTACCACTAAGAAGGTTGTCGTCTTCACCCCACCGGCCGTCCCGCCAGGAGATCCTCCAATCAGCATTTGAATACAATAAAGAAGAATACTCGTTGGATGTGCATTCGTATAATCAATTGTCGCAAATCCAGCGGTTCTCATCGTTACCGTTTGGAAGAAGCTCACGAGTACCTTATCGAAGAAAGATAGATTTCCAATCGTATTTGGGTTATTCCATTCGGTGAGCATCGTTAACACCGTTCCACCAAGTAAAATAATCCCTGTCAACCAAAGGACAATCTTCGTATGATACTGCAAACGTCTGTAAAATGATTTACGCTTTTTACTCTTCGTTGATTTTCGCATTTCAAGGTAGCTTCGTTTGAAATCAAACCAAACGGAAAAACCAATTCCCCCAAGAATAATGAGAGCAGCAACCACTAATGTCAAAAATGGATCAGTTGCATAGTTAATCAGACTATTAGAGCCTAAGTTATCAAAACCTGCATTACAAAATGCAGAAATTGCAAAGAAGAATGCAGTGAAAATCCCCTTTGCTGTTCCTAGTTCTGGAACAAATCGGAAGGATAAAATAACCGCTGCAATAAATTCAATAAAGAATGTATATTTAAAAATCGTTTTTAAATACTTTTTGAAATCTTGGCCATCCTCACGGTTCAAACTATCTTGCAAGGCTAATTTATCGACTAATGACATCTTCTTCCCAGCATCATAGAGGAAAAAAGCAATAATACTCATTAATCCTAATCCACCGATTTGCATTAAAATCATACAAATCACTTGTCCAAAAGTATTGTACGTCTCGGCTACTGGTTGCGTTGAAAGTCCTGTAACACATACCATCGATACAGTTGTAAACAAGTGGTCAAAATACGAAGCTTTTGATGTCGCAATTTGCGAAATCGGTAAGTTTAACAGGAATGACCCCACCAAAATCACAATCGCAAAACTGGATGCAATTCTTTTCGGAATCGAGTCCTTAAATAAGAAACGAATCATCTTCGTCCCTCCTGTCCTAATCAAAAATAATGTGCCCAAAAAAAGAGCAGAATATATTGGATATTCTACTCTTCCTATCGGCTAATTACAACCGTTACTATTTTAGTTTAAACTGTTGGAAAATTATTCCACCACTTTATATTCTTTCGTTTCACCAAAAAACTCATCATATAACGCACGGATGGCTTTCTTTTCGTATTGGTCTAAAATACCAAACATCATTGAAACCTCAGATACCCCTTGGTTATATAATTCGATATTGATTTGAGTACGGGCAAGCGTTGAAGCCACACGAGCCGTTGTACCGACCATGTTGACCATCCCTTCCCCTACTAACATAATCAGGCAGAGACCACGCGTGAAGCTTGCTTCATCTACATCTAATTCCGCATAGAATCGTTCCACAATCGCATCGAGTTGCTCGTCAGTAGCATCTTCCCCACGGATAATAATTGTCGCATCATCAATCCCTGTTGGAATATGTTCGATGGAAATACCTTCTTCTTCAAAAATTGTCAATACTTTACGAAGGAAACCAATCTCATGGTTCATCAAGTATTTCTTCACATAAATACTTACGAAGCCTGGTGAACTTGCAATCCCTGAGATAACACTTGGAGAAGTGACTTTCCCTTGCATAATGTACGTTCCGCTTGCTTCTGGATTATTCGTATTGCACACGTGCACTGGAATTCCTTTTTTAATGGAAGGAAGAAGCGCTTCTGTGTGGAATACAGAGAATCCAGCATAGGACAACTCACGCATTTCTGTATAAGACAACACATCGATAGCGAGTGGTTTATGCACGATTTTTGGACTCGCAACATAAATCGCATCCACGTCAGTAAAGTTCTCGTATTCTTCTGCGTTCACGGCATTGGCTAAAATCGAACCTGTAATGTCAGATCCACCACGTGAGAATGTCACAACATTCCCTTCTTTTGTCACACCGTAGAATCCTGGGAATACAATCACTTCATTTGTTAATTGTAGATACTCTAATTCATGGTAGCTTTCTTCTAAGACACGTGCTTCCCCTGGAGTGTCGCTCACCCAAAGTTTTGCTTCGCGAGGGCCCACATATTTAGCCGCAAGACCTTCTTGGTTGAAGTATGACGCAATTAAGCGTGCGTTTAAGTCTTCCCCGCTTGCTTTATACGCATCCATTAAATAGTCAGGAGCTAAGTCGTTTCTTTCTTTTAAGTTTGCAAAATGGACACGAACGAGTTCGAATACTTCTCGTTTTAATTCCAATTCGTCACAAATTTCTTTATAACGCACTAAGATTTTCTTTAAGACTTCTTCATCATAATTCCCTTCAATATGAGAAGTTGCTAATTGGATCAGAAGGTCTGTTACTTTTTCATCGTCTGACGTACGTTTTCCTGGGGCTGAAACCACCACGATTTTACGTTTTTCATCAGCTTTTACGATATTAAAGACCTTTCTTAATTGAGTGGCATTGGCTAAAGAGCTTCCACCAAATTTGATTACTTTCATATGACACTTCCTTATTTTTTCAATGTTACTAGACTACCAAATTAATGAAAAGAACGCAACACATTTCCACTAATCGAATACATTTGTCCGCGAAACAAAAACAGTCTCGAAAACTTGTATTTATTTGTAGAGTTTGTTAGGCTTAAGGAAAATAAATAAAGGAGGTCACATCATGTCAAAAATGTTGCATACTTGTGTCCGTGTTCAAAATCTAGAAGAAAGCATTCGTTTCTACGAAGAAGCATTTGGTTTTAAAGAAACTCACAGAAAAGACTTCCCAGAACACAAATTCACAATCGTTTACTTAGCATTCGAAGGTGACGATTACGAATTAGAATTAACATATAACTATGGCCACGGCCCTTACGAAATCGGCGACGGATATGGTCATATCGCAATCAGCGCTAAAGACTTAGAAGGACTTCACGCTGAACACGTTGCTAAAGGCTACGACGTTACAGAATTAAAAGGTTTACCAGGACATCCTGCAAACTACTATTTCGTGAAAGACTTAGATGGCTACAAAATCGAAGTAATCCGCGAAAAATAGTTCATACATGACATTCCACACACCCTCTGCTATAATATATTCTATGCGATGAGGCGACACGCAGTACATTAGAGACTGCGAGTTATGTGGAACAGGAGTGCTTTGGCACACTACCGGATGTAGCTGTTTGTAGTTCGTGATGTGAACACGACCTACTCATCTGAAAAGATGCCACGCTAAGACTAGGAGTTCCTAGTCTTTTTTTATAGTGAAATTATGATACAATAGCAATGAAAATTATTAGACATAGAAAGAGGAAGATTCATGAAACAATGTCCATTCTGTCATGAGATGATTGACGAACAAGAAACACTCTGCCCTTACTGTGGAACTGTTCAAGACGAACTATCACAACCGGTGTCAATTGAACCAAACGAAGGCGTTCAAACAGACCTTTTAGACGAAAATAACGAACCTACTCCATCGTTTACAACGAAAGTAGAAACAAGTATCCCAGAAGAAGACAATAACCGTAGCTCACAAGAAAACCGTGTGAAGAATAACCGACTAGCCTATGCTGGTGCGTGGAATAAATTCAAACGCTTCTTCACTTTCTTTGGAGAACGTTTAGTCCAACCGACAAATCACTACTCACGTAAGCGTCAATATAGCCGCACTTACGGATATGCCTTAATTATTTTGGCAACAGTGATGTCTGCATTCGTGACAACTCACTTAATTCATTCACTGATTGGTCAATACCAATTATTCGCTGACATTTCAATCTTACCAAGTTTA
>CAJZJY010000059.1 GCA_916050055.1 uncultured Streptococcus sp. | reverse complement strand
AAAGGTTGGACACTTGTCCAGCCTTTTTTGATTGTTTCTATATAATATAGTAAGAAAGTAGAACAGCCTATCAATCATTCGATAGGCTGTTCGTTTATTCTTACTTTGTTGTGTTTCGTAACTCAATCTTGTAAGGTAATGTGATTTCAGATTCTACAATCTCTTCTTTATTCATAATCTTTGTCAATAGACGCATTGCTACGGCACCAATGTCATATAAAGGTGGTGCAATTGTTGAAAGAATTGGACGTGTCATCTTCGTTAATTTAGAGTTATTGCTTGAGATGATTTCGAATTTCTCAGGAACCTTAATTCCTAAGTCGATTAATCCATTTAATAATCCTACTGAAGTTTCGTCGTCTGTTACGATTGCAGCTGTTACGCCAGCTTTATGAATACGTTCTGCTACAGATTCACCTGCATGGTATGTCAATGGCACTTCGTATACTAATTTCGGATTGAATTTAATACCCGCTTTCTCTAAAGCTGCTTTATATCCTTCTAAACGTAAATCTACAGAAGCAACATTTTTCAACGCAGCTGTTACGAACGCGACTTTCTTATGTCCATTCTCGATTAATGTTTCAACGGCTTCTTGAGTTGCTTCTTTATAATCAATATTGACAGACGCAATGTCATGTTCGGCATCCATTGTTCCTGCTAAAACGATTGGTGTTTTAGAACGAACGATTTCTGCTCGTAATTCAGGTGTTAAATGGTTTCCCATATATAAAATACCATCTACTTGTTTTGATAATAATGTGTTTAACACTTGAATTTCTTTATGATTATTTTGGTCTGAGTTCGCTAGAATAATGTTGTATTTATACATTGTCGCAATGTCATCAATCCCACGCGCTAAGCTCGCAAAGTAAAGGTTTGTGACATCTGGAATGATGACTCCAACAGTCGTAGTTTTTTTACTTGCAAGTCCACGAGCAACGGCATTTGGACGATAATCTAATTCATCGATAACATCTAGCACTCTCTTACGAGTTGCTGGTTTTACGTTAGGGTTCCCATTCACTACACGTGATACAGTAGCCATGGATACATTTGCTTCACGAGCAACGTCATAAATCGTAATTGTTTGCTTTTCCATCTACAAATCTCCTTTGTGCATCTTTTCATCTATTCTTAGGGTAGCACTTTCATAAATCTTTTGCAAGCGTTTAACAACAATTTTCATATAATTTTTGAAACTATTTACATCATTGATGTAATAATATGCTACAATAGATTCAAGGAGATGAAATTATGAAACTAAACGCTACTTTTATGCAATTAGAAAGTGAAATGAAAGAAAAACAAAATCCGATTGTTTTTATCCAAAATCCAGAGACCATTCGTCTTTTGACAAAATTCTCAACAGAACCACATGAACGAATTGTAGCCCTTGTATATACACCTGGTGCTACTCCGCTACTCTTCGTTCCAGCATTAGAACATCAAGTCGCTCAAAA
This sequence comes from uncultured Streptococcus sp., assembly GCA_916050055.1. Lineage (GTDB taxonomy): Bacteria > Bacillota > Bacilli > Lactobacillales > Aerococcaceae > Granulicatella. The sequence continues at coordinate 5,302 of CAJZJY010000059.1, read as the reverse complement.
AGCTGAGCCTGACTTTATTGTGAAGAGTTATCAAGACCATGAAGATGGTTGGAAACTCTTATCAGATGCGATTAAAGAGCACTTCCCTACAGAGCTTAATTTCGCCGTGGAAAAAGTGGACTTCTCACTCTTTGCAGCTGAACAATTGCAAAAGCACTTCCCTGGTATTCAGTTCTCAGTAGACCTAACACCAATCGTGCAACAACTTCGTCTCGTAAAAGACGCAGAAGCTGTTGATAAACTCGTCTACTCAGGAACCTTTGCCGATAAAGCCATTGAAATTGGAAAGAAGGCCTTGAAAGTTGGCATTACAGAACGTGAAGTCGTTGCCATTATCGAATTCGAAATGAAAAAACTAGGTGTCTCTCAAATGAGTTTTGATACAATGGTGCTCTTTGGAGACCACGCTGCGGATCCTCATGGCGAACCTGGAGACCGTACACTTAAAGAAAACGAATGGGTCCTCTTTGACCTAGGAACGATGGTCGATGGTTACGCAAGTGACATTACTCGTACGGTCTTCTTTGGAAGCGAAAGCGCGAAAGACCCACGCCATCAAGAAATCTACGACATTGTTCAAAAAGCGCACGATACAGCTATCCAAGCAGTAAAACCTGGCATGAAAGCTAGCGAAATTGATAAGATTGCTCGTGACATTATCGCAAAAGCTGGATATGGTGAATACTTCATCCACCGCCTTGGACACGGCATTGGTCAAAGCGTTCATGAGTTCCCTTCGATTATGGAAGGAAACGATATGGAACTAGTTGAAGGGATGTGCTTCTCTGTTGAACCTGGTGTGTATATTTCAGGTGACTACGGTGTTCGTATCGAAGACTGCCTAGCCGTTACCAAAGATGGCGCAAAACTCTTCACAGCTGTTAAATATGAATTCTAATCAAAAAATATAAAGCCTGGGGATTTCCCCAGGCTTTCGTTGTTTATAAATAAAATTAAGCTTCTTCTTTAACGTCTTCAGCTTTTTCTTTAACGTTTTCTGCTAATTCAGCAACCACTTCAGCTGAGTCTTCTTTGTGTTTGGCAAAGTTTTCTTTTACTTTATCAACTGTTTCGCTAAATTGACCTTTTAAGTTTTCAGTGTGTACTGCAACTTGGTCTTTTAAGTTAGCTGCTTGTTTAGAAACTTGTTCTTTTAAGTGGCCAGCTTGTTCTTGTAAGTTAATACGAATATCTTGTGTTGAAGTTTTAGCTACTTCTGCAAATTCAACACCTTTTGCACGTGCGATTTCACCGTATTCTGATAATTGTTCTTTATAGCGATCTGCTTCTTTCGCTAAATCTTCACGTAATTCTTTACCTGATTTTGGTGCAAATAATAAAGCTGTTACTGCTGCTGCAGACGCTCCGATAAATGCTCCTAATAAAAATCCACCTGATTTACTCATGTTCAACACTCCGTTTCATTATTTTACTTTTTTCTTCTTTGAAAGAATCGTTCTTCCAAAATTAAATGCCGCAACTGCACGGCTTGTTTTTGAAAGCTTCACTGCTTTTGTTGCTAGATTACGAGATGATGTATTTACATCAGAAATCGTCACACCTAAATCGCCTGCCGCTATAAACAACGGATTTGTCACTCTAAGTTTGCCGTTCACGTCATCTACAAGTACATTTGCTTTATTTAATAATCCTTCAACTTCAATTGAAAGACTATCAACATCTTTTGTAATGACTTCTAATGAATGATTCACGTTATCAACGGTTTTATTTAATCTTGATAAAATCGGTGATACTTTCACAATTACAAAAACCACTAATGCTAATAAAGCACATGCAGCAATTAATGCAGCAATCTCAATACCTGTCATTGAGCCATTCCTCCAATCTTATAGTATAAATTAATGATAACACTTTCTCATGAAAAATACCATAAAATTAATACTTGAAACTGCACTACTTTCAATCATTTTTTACATATGGTACACTTATTTTATTACTAATAAAGGGTGACAAATATGCACAACGTCTTATGGATAGATTCCATTTCAAATTTCTTTACAAATTACTGGAATTCCTTTGATTGGGAATCCATTTTATCGAATATCTTTACGAAATTATTATCATTAATTTTATTATTCCTACTATTCTACTTTGGAAAGAAATTTTTACATTTTCTATTTAAGAAAACTATTCTTTCCTCTGTGAAAGTCGTTCGTCAAAGCGAAAACAGACAAAAGACAATCGTGAAGCTCTTAGAAAATATGCTCGATTATTTCCTATACTTCATCTTAATCTACTGGATTCTCTCTATTATCGGGGTTCCAATCTCTAGCTTACTCGCAGGGGCTGGAATTGCTGGGGTTGCACTTGGTCTTGGCGCACAAGGTTTCCTATCAGATGTGATCAACGGTCTCTTCATCCTACTCGAACGCCAATTCGAAGTTGGAGACGCGGTTCTTATTAACAACATTGCCGGAACCATTGCGAGCGTTGGTGTCCGTACTACACAAGTTCGTGGATACGACGGGACACTTCACTACATTCCAAACCGCAATATCACAGTCGTGAGTAACCAATCCCGTGGAAACATGCGTGCTTTAATCGAATTACCTTTAAATAGCAACGTGGATTTAAAATCCGTTTACTCAGTCATTGAAGCAATTAATAACCAATACACAAGAACCGACGAAGCTCTAACGGCTCCACCAAAAATCGTTGGCCCACAAACCAAGCCAAATGGTCAATTTGTATTCACCATCGCTCTAATGACAAAAAACGGTTTGCAACAGGCTACCTACCAACGCTATTTAACACTTTATCAAGAGGCACTGCTAAAACAAGGCATCGACCTCTCATCACCTGTCATCCCATATACAACCAACTAAAAAAGAAGGCCTCGCGCCTTCTTTTTTGTTTCCTTATAATCCACTCCATAGGATGCACCACACCCTATTCCTTCCTCTCTCTTTCTTACGGAATGGTACATCAACTCACTCCAATTTGAATAAACCAATTACAAAGAGTCCTTTGGATAATGTAGTAATCATCGTAGCGAGTGTAATCGATGCGAATTACTGGTGCTTGAAAATTTATTTTCTAGCGCCAGTTTGAGGTTCGATAGGAACTGAGACGTAAGGCTCAGTCCGGTACAGCTACAATGATTACTATATGAATATCCAAAGGACTCTAAAGTAATTGGTTTATTTACTATTTTCTTTTTCCACAAAATCATATTCGCGGGTGAGTTCATGTACCATGAAGTTGATGCGCTTTAAAAGCTCCTTCCTCGTCACAATCCCCACAAACTCATTCTCCTCATTCCCAATACAAATAAAACTCTCATCCACAAGTTCATTTAACACATCTTCCACTTGCGTATCCTGATGAATGATTGGAAACTCCGTACGCATAACTTCACGCACCTTGTATTTTCCTAACTGATTCATATGGATTTGTTCCACACCCGTGATTTTGTGTAAAATCATCGCTAGTGAAATCAGACCTACAATTTTATTTTCCTTGTTCAGTACAGGAATGAGTGAATAACGCACATTCGTCAACACAAGCATCGCGTGTTCCAAAGTATGGTCTTCTTGAAGGATAGCTACTTTTTCTGCATCGATAAAGAACTTATCGCGATCTTCAAGTAGTAACTCTTGGATTTTCTTATGAATCAAGCGTATACCCTCCCTCATCAGACCACGTATAGTCTAAAACGAGTCCATCTAACACTTCATGCTTGGTTGTATAGTACGTTAAGCGTAATTTGTCTTTTGAAAGAATATCCAGCACTGCATATGACGACGTACCTTCATAGCTACCACGAGGATAATTCGTTGAACCTGAATTGATGCAAAGCACCCCGTTAACATTCTCCGCATTTAGTTTATGCGTATGCCCGTAAAATGCGACACGCGCCCCCATTTCTTTAGCCGCATTTGCTAAATACTCACGACCGGTGTTCACATATTCGAAGTGCCCGTGCGCTACAAAGAAATTAATGCCTTCTAGCGTAAACACTTCAGAACGTGGATATTCTGGGTCGTAATCACAGTTTCCTGTTACGCGAATACAATGCGATAGACGTTCATCTTTATAAGGAAATTCTGAATCCCCCGTATGCACAAATGTCACATCACTTCCTGCATAGTGGTCGAAGATTCTCTTTAATGTTAATTCTTGTCCATGGTTATCACTGACAACGACAATTTTCATAATGATTCCTCCGTTTGATTTAACTCATGAGTCCATTTTTCCCACTGGCTAACAAGCAATTCAATGGCTTTTGCACGGTGGCTAATTTTATTTTTTATATCCATTCCTAGTTGCGCAAATGTCTTACCGTACTCAGGAATAATGAATAATGGATCATATCCAAATCCGCTATCCCCAGCTGGTAGAGTCGCGATTTGACCTGGGCATTCTGCTTGAACCACAAGTGATTCACTATTTGGTGCAGCTAACACTAAGCAGCAAGTGAAATGAGCTGAGCGCTCCTCTCCAACGAGTCCGCCAAGTTCTGATAAAAGCTTCGCGTTATTCGCAGCATCACTCTTCGGTTCGCCAGCAAATCGCGCTGAATACACACCGGGTTGCCCGTCCAAAGCATCCACGCACAAACCAGAGTCATCCGCTAATACAATTGTTTGTAATTCATTGGCAATCGTTTCTGCCTTTAATCGTGCATTTTCTTCGAAAGTTGTTCCAGTCTCTTCCACTTCTTCTAATTCTGAGAAATCTCGAAGGGTCTTTACAGAATATCCCTTTGGTTCAAAAATTTCTGCAAACTCTTTGGCTTTACCAACGTTATTCGTCGCAATCACGATTTCTTTTTTCAATTCAGCTGGTTTCACTTCTTCTTTAAGTGTCACTTTCTTCACCTTCAGACCTGTTCGATTCAACCAGTTTTCAGCAATCTCTTCAAAAAGACTTGCTTCTCCAGTTGTATAAATTTCAAGAGTTGGTTCAGGATTCGATTCAGGAGTTTCGCTTAATTTGCAATAATCTAATAACGCACTCACGCTTGAAACTGTTTCTGCCCCTGAGTCAATCAATGTCACGTTTTCTCCTACCACTCTTTGAATCGTTTGACGAAGTAATGGGTAATGCGTGCAGCCTAGAATAACTGTATCGACCTTGGTTCCTTCTAATGGACGTAAGGTTTCACGAACGACTTCTTCTGCTTCCTTCGTATTTGATTGATTACTTTCAACAATCGGTACAAATTTCGGACAAGCGATATCGAACACTTCGATTCCTTTATTCTTGTCATGCATAGTCTTTGGATAGACTTTACTTGCAATGGTCGCGAGATCGGAAAGCACACGTCTGAACTCCAGTC
>CAJZJY010000058.1 GCA_916050055.1 uncultured Streptococcus sp. | reverse complement strand
AGTGACAGATGTGATTAGTTTTGCGTTAGATGATTCAGATGATGACTTTGAAAGTATGAATTCCATTATGGAAGAGGACGATAGCTTTGTAACTTCTATTGGAGATATCGTTATTTCTTTAGACCGTGCAAAAGAACAAGCAGAAGACTATGGACATTCGCTTGAACGTGAACTTGGATTCTTAGCACTGCATGGCTTTTTACACTTAAACGGTTATGATCACCAAACAGAAGAAGAGGAAGCTGAAATGACAGGATTGCAAAAAGAGATCCTAGAAGCATATGGGTTAAAACGTGATGACGCATAAACAAACAGAAAAGAATTCTAACTTTTTGACGTCCCTAAAGCATGCCATAGATGGTATTAAAACAGTGATTCAAGAAGAAAGAAACATGAAGGCGCATCTCTGCATTGCAGGGCTAGCGATTATGATTAGTTTTTTCTCTGGTTTATCAGCAGTAGAATGGTGTTTTATTTTACTGTGTATTTTCATTGTGTTTCTCATGGAAATCTTAAACACCGTTGTCGAAAATTTAGTCGATTTACTAGTGAAGAAGGAATATCATATTGAAGCAAAGAAGGCGAAAGATATTGCAGCTGGTGGAGTGTTACTCAGCGCTAGTTTTACAGTAATTATTGCAATCATCATTATTTTGCCAAAATGGATTCATTTTTAAGGAGAGAGTATGACAAAACCGTTTAAATCAGGATTTGTGGCGATTGTAGGTCGCCCTAATGTCGGCAAATCAACATTTATGAACTATGTGCTTGGTCAAAAGATTGCCATCATGTCTGACAAGGCACAAACAACAAGAAATAAAATTCAAGGAGTTTATACGAAAGACGATGCTCAAATCGTTTTCTTAGATACTCCAGGGATTCATAAACCAAAACATGAACTCGGGGAATTCATGGTGAAGAGTGCTTATTCTGCGCTAAAAGAAGTAGATGCAGTGTTATTTATGGTGAACGTTAGTGAAAAACGTGGACCAGGAGACGACTTCATTATTGAAAAACTAAAAGGAATTAAGACACCGATTTTCTTAGTATTAAATAAGATTGACCTTGTAACTCCAGAAGTGCTATTAGAACGTGTCGAAAGTTATAAAGATGCACTTGATTTTGCAGGAGTGTTCCCAATTTCAGTACTACAAGGGAATAATGTGAACGAACTAATGGAAGGGCTCATTAACGCACTTCCAGAAGGTCCACAATATTATCCAGTAGACCAAATCACAGATCACCCTGAGTACTTTGTCGTTTCAGAATTGATTCGTGAGAAAATTTTACAGTTAACACAGGAAGAAATTCCTCACTCAGTGGCTGTAACAGTGGATAAAATGCAAAAAGATGAATTCGATAAAGTTCATGTGTATGCGAATATCATCGTTGAGCGAAAATCGCAAAAAGGCATTATTATTGGTAAAGGTGGACGTCTCTTAAAAGAAATCGGGACGCGAGCGAGACGCGATATTCAACAATTACTTGGGAATAAAGTTTACTTAGAACTTTGGGTAAAAGTTGAAAAAGATTGGCGTAAACGTAAGAGTAACTTACAAGAATACGGATATCGAGATACAGACTATAGAGATTAGGATGGAATCAAATGGATTATTACCACTATTTTGATGGGATTGTCTTAATGAGGCAGGCGTATCGCGAGAAAGATATGCTTGTAAAAATTTTGACGAGAGACCACGGAAAGTTAATGTTCTTTTTACGAAATGCACAGCAAAGCAATCATCCATTAACAGCAGCGACACAGGTGTTAACAAGAGCGACTTTTCTTGGGCATATTCATCAAAATGGCTTTAGTTTTCTAAAGGATAGTCACGATATTAAACCCGCAACGATTGTGCTGCAAGATGTAAAGGCACAAGCAGTTTTAGCGTATTTAACGCAATTAACAGATGCGGTGATGGATGACCATATTGTGAATAATACAGTGTTCCAACTGCTTTGGGACGCTATCGAAGCCATTAACAATGGAGTCGATGCAGAAGTGATTTTGCGTTTCTTTGAAATCAAGATTCTACGTTACTATGGAGTCGAGGTGGAATGGCAACATTGCGTCATTTGTAATAGAGGTACTGACTTAGTCGATTTTTCAATTCAGAAGCATGGATGCCTGTGCAAGAATCACTTAGATGAAGACGAGTACCGCATGCAATTGTCTAGAAAGGCATTGTATGTCGCAAGGCAATTAGCTCTTGTTTCTTCTCCAAAACAAATAGGGTCTATTCAGTTATCGAATGAGACTACAAGTGAGTTAAGACGCCTGTTTGACACCATTATGGAAGAGTATGTGGGCATTCGTTTGAAGAGCAAAAAATTCTTAGATCAGATGGTCGAATGGGAAACGTTAATGCAGAATAGAGGACAAGATTAAGAGTAGCGCAAAACGCTGTCTTTACTTGACTTTTTAAGCAATTATCGGTACTATAGTGAAAGATTAATAGGACGTTGACGGTGAGATTTTTAATGATAAAATGTCAAAGAGAGTATGGGCTGGTGGAATCCATATCATGGTCATTAAAAGTGGCGCACTTGAGTCTATCAACAATGAAGCTTGGTTTTAAACCAAGAAATTAGGGTGGAACCGCGATTAGTCGTCCCTATGTATGCTTTTTGTGTACATAGGGACTTTTTTATTTAGATAAAGGAGGAAATAGTATGGATTTTACAATGGTCATCCCAGCTTCAGAATTCAAAGATTTTCAATTGAAGGTGGTGTCATTAGCGCCGATTAAAGTCAGTGTGATTGGTCATGATGACGAAGTGTTGGAGCAATTCCAAACAAGTGTAAACCATTCAATGTACGGTTTTAAAACGAAAAATGAAGCGATTAAAGAAGTTAAATGTGAAGTGATTCCTGGTGTGATTTATGAATTCTATCCAGTTGTGAATGCACAATAGAAAGGGGAACAATTATGGCAAAAAAATTAAGTGTTCAAGAAATTATTTTAACATTACAAAATTATTGGTCTAACCAAGGATGCTTGCTTCTTCAAGCATACGATACTGAAAAAGGGGCAGGGACAATGAGCCCTTATACATTCCTTCGTGCCATTGGGCCTGAACCATGGAATGCAGCATACGTGGAACCTTCACGTCGTCCTGCAGATGGACGTTACGGGGAAAACCCAAACCGTTTATTCCAACACCACCAATTCCAAGTGGTGATGAAACCATCTCCTGAAAATATTCAAGAATTATATTTAGGAAGCCTAGAAGCTCTTGGAATCAACCCATTAGAACACGATATTCGTTTCGTGGAAGATAACTGGGAAAACCCATCTCTTGGCTGTGCTGGTTTAGGATGGGAAGTATGGCTTGACGGAATGGAAGTAACTCAATTTACGTATTTCCAACAAGTAGGTGGCCTAGAATGTCACCCTGTAACAAGTGAAATCACTTATGGTTTAGAACGTCTTGCTTCATACATTCAAGAAGTGGAGAGTGTTTATGATTTAGTTTGGACGGGAGATGTTAAATACGGAGATATCTTCACTCAACCTGAATATGAACATTCTAAATACGCTTTTGAAGAAAGCAATGCTGAATTATTAATGCAATTATTTACAGACTTCGAAAAAGAAGCCACTGTATTAATGGAAAAAGGCTTAGTGCACCCAGCTTATGACTATGTATTGAAATGCTCTCATGCATTTAACTTAATGGATGCTCGCGGAATTATTTCTGCAACTGACCGTGCTGGATTCCTTGGTCGTATTCGTAAGATGGCTCGTACCATCGCGAAAACTTTCGTGGCTGAACGTGAAGCATTAGGATTCCCATTATTGAAAGAGAAATAAGAGAGTTTGGAGGAGAAAGAATGACACAATCATTATTATTAGAAATCGGTTTAGAAGAATTACCTGCTCAATATGTTCGTTCAAGTTCAGAGCAATTAGCAAAACGTGTAGAAGACTTCTTCAAAGAGGAAAACTTAGCATTTGAATCCGTAGAAGCATTTGCAACTCCAAGAAGATTAGCGGTTCGTGTAAATGGCTTAGTCGAAGAACAAGCTGACCGCGAAGAAATCTTCAAAGGACCATCACTTGCGATCGCTCAAAAAGATGGAGCATGGACAAAAGCGGCTGAAGGATTTGTTCGTGGTAAAGGTTTAACAACAGATGATATTTACGTTGAAGAAGTGAATGGCGTTGAATACATTCATGTGAAACAACATATTGCTGGTAAATCAACAAAAGAAGTGGTTAAAAACTTATCTTCTGTGATTACAGATATGAAATTCCCAGTGACAATGCGTTGGGCAGCTCATACATTCGAATATTTACGTCCAATTCACTGGATTGTTGCGTTATACGGCAATGAAGTCATCGAAGAAATCGGCGTATTAGATGTAAAAGCTGGACGTACTTCAAGAGGACATCGTTTCTTAGGAAAAGAAGCAACGATTGAAAATCCAGAAAGCTATGAAAAAGCATTGGCTGAACAATTCGTTATCGTGAACCAAGATGAACGTAAAGCATTAGTTCGCAAACAAATTGAAGAATTAGCTGCTAAAAACAACTGGATTATTCCAATCGATGAAGATTTATTAGAAGAAGTAAGCTCAATCCTTGAATACCCAACAGCATTTGCGGGTACTTTTGATGAAAAATACTTAGTCGTTCCAGAACCAGTATTAGTTACATCAATGAAAGAACACCAACGCTATTTCGTTGTGTATAACCAAGAAAAACAATTATTACCATTCTTCGTTTCAGTTCGTAACGGTAATGATTACATGATTGAAAATGTCGCAAAAGGAAATCAAAAAGTATTAACTGCTCGTCTAGAAGATGCTTTATTCTTCTATGAAGAAGACTTAAAGATTCCGATGACAACTTTCTTGAAGAAATTAGAAACATTAAACTTCCATGCCAAGATTGGTTCTATGACAGAGAAGATGGACCGTGTGCAATTACTTGTTGGTCGTATTGCAAAAGAGCTGAACTTACCAAGTGATGTTGTTGTCACAGCACAACGCGCCGCTTCAATTTACAAATTCGACTTAGTAACAAACATGGTTGGTGAATTCCCTGAATTACAAGGGATCATGGGTGAAATCTATGCCTTGAAACAAGGAGAAACTCCTGAAGTGGCTCAAGCAATCCGTGAACACTATATGCCAACAAGTGCAGATGGTGAATTGCCTTCTTCTGTACCAGGTGCTTTACTTGCAGTTGCTGATAAATTAGATACTTTCTTAAGCTTTACAGCTGCCGGAATGCTTCCAACAGGTTCAAACGACCCATATGCTCTTCGTCGTCAAGTAATGGGGCTTGTACAAATTCTTGCGGCCTTTGACTGGAACATTGAAATTGAAGACTTCACTAAATTATTATTAGGTCTTGACTATGCTGAATTCCTATCAGGTAAAGAAGATGAAATTGAAGAGTTTATCTTAAGCTTTATTCGTGAACGTGTGGCACAACGTATTGCAACAATTACAAAACGTCATGATATTATCGATGCGATTGTGAACAGCAATACTTCATCAGTTCCTGAACAATTGAAGGCAGCAAAAGTTCTTTCAGCCGTTTCAGAATCTGAAGAATTCAAAGGAATCACAGAGGCCTTAAACCGTGTTATCAATATTAGTGCGAAAGCTCAAGATGATGCGAGTGGCGAAATTTTAGAAGATCGTCTTGAAACAGCAAGTGAACGTACTTTAGTAAAAGCGATTAAAGAACTTCATTCAAAAGTACAAACATTAACTCCTGAAGAACTTTATAGTCATTTAGAAGCATTAGCACCAAAAATCAATGATTTCTTCAATGAAAACATGGTAATGGTAGATGATGAGGCAGTTCGTCGTAACCGTCTAAGATTCTTAGGATTACTATCTCAAATCATTTTAGATTTCGCAGATTTCACATCATTAATCGTTAAATAAGACCCCTCAAAGAGAAAGGAGAGTGAATGAAATGGCAGTATTTTATGATCGTGCCACGATTCAAGTCAAAGCCGGAAAAGGTGGAGACGGAATGGTTGCGTTTCGTCGTGAAAAATATGTACCAGACGGAGGCCCGGCTGGTGGAGACGGCGGTAAAGGCGGAAGTGTCATTTTTAAAGTCGATTCAGGACTTAGAACCTTATTAGATTTCCGTCACAAACGTCATTTCAAAGCAAAACCTGGTGAAAACGGCATGAGTAAGAGTATGTATGGCCGTGGAGCAGAAGACTTAATCGTTAAAGTCCCACCAGGAACAATCGTTAGAAATGCTGAGACGAAAGCACTGATTGCTGACTTAGTAGAAGATGGGCAAGAAGTAGTAGTTGCTAAAGGTGGCCGTGGTGGTCGAGGAAATATCCGTTTTGCAACGCATAAAAACCCTGCACCAGACATTGCTGAGAACGGTGAACCAGGGGAAGAGTTTGAACTCGATTTAGAATTAAAAGTTTTAGCTGACGTTGGGTTAGTTGGATTCCCATCGGTAGGGAAATCCACTTTACTATCTGTGATTTCAAGTGCAAAACCAAAAATTGCAGACTATCACTTTACAACATTGAATCCTCAATTAGGAATGGCACAGTCTCCAAATGGCGAGCAATTCGTCGTTGCAGACTTACCAGGATTAATTGAAGGAGCCCATACAGGTGTGGGGCTTGGTATTCATTTCCTAAAACACATCGAGCGAACAAAAGTATTACTTCATGTGATTGATATGGCCGCAATGGAAGGTCGCGATCCTTTTGAAGATTACAAGATTATTCAAGAAGAACTCGTAAGTTATCACTTACGCTTACTAGAACGTCCAATGCTGATTGTGGCGAACAAAATGGACCAACCTCAAGCAGAAGAAAACTTAGAGAAGTTTAAGAAAGATTTAGCAGATAGCTTAGCT
>CAJZJY010000057.1 GCA_916050055.1 uncultured Streptococcus sp. | reverse complement strand
TTCGTTATTGGAACCATATTTCAAAGTTACTTTTAAAGTGTTTTCTTCTTTTTCAACGTTCTTTACAAAGCCTTCTTGTAAAAGGATGTCAAGAACGGCTGCTTTCATTCTAGATGCAGGAATGTTTACCGTTTCATGAAGTGCAGCGTTTGCATTACGGATGCGCGTAAGCATATCCGCGATAGGATCGGTCATTACCATAATCTAAAAACCTCCTCTCGTCTAATATTACCAGCTGGCTTTTTTAACACCAGGAATTTGTCCTTTGTACGCCAATTCACGGAACGCAATACGGCTGATACCGAATTTACGCATATAGCCGTGAGGACGACCAGTTAAGTTGCAACGATTGTGCAAACGTGTTGGGGATGCATTAGCTGGTAATTTGGACAAGCCTTCATAATCACCTGCTGCTTTTAGCGCCGCACGTTTAGCTGCATATTTTTCAACGATTTTAGCGCGTTTCTTTTCGCGTTCAATCATAGATTTTTTAGCCATCTATATGTTCCTCCTATTATTTTTCAAAAGGCATACCGAATTGAGTCAACAATTCACGAGCTTCTTCATCTGTATTAGCACTTGTTACGATAATGATATCCATACCTGTAACACGTTCTACCTGATCATATTCGATTTCAGGGAAGATGAGCTGTTCTTTAAGACCCAAAGCGTAGTTACCACGGCCATCGAATGCAGTAGCGCTGATACCGCGGAAGTCACGTACACGAGGTAATGCCGCATTGATCAATCTATCAAGGAATTCATACATGCGTTCGCCACGAAGAGTAACTTTTGTACCCAACGCCATGCCTTCACGAACTTTAAAGTTCGCAATGGATTTTTTAGCTTTTGTGATTACAGGTTTTTGACCAGCAATGATAGTCAAATCTTTAACTGCTGCTTCCAATGCTTTTGCATTGCCTACTGCATCACCAACGCCGATGTTGATAACGATTTTTTCCAATTTAGGGATTTCCATAACGTTGCCGTATTGGAATTTTTCTTGCAAACTCTTTTTAATTTCAGAGTTGTATTGTTCAAATAAACGAGACATTTATTTAGCTCCTCCTTTCCTGATTATTTAAGTACTGTACCAGATTTAACAGTAGCGCGAACGAATTTACCGTCTTTGCCTTCAACTTTTTTGATACGAGTAGCTGTTTTAGTTTCTGGGTCAACAACCATTACGTTAGAAACATGGATACCAGCTTCTTTAGTAACGATGCCGCCTTGTGGGTTAGCTTGAGAAGGTTTTGTGTGACGTTTTACAGTGTTAACGCCTTCAACAAATACGCGTTCTTTTTTAGGTTCAGTTGCAATTACTGTACCTTGCTTACCTTTATCTTTACCGGAGATAACAACAACTGTATCGCCTTTTTTGATTTGTAGTTTAGCCATATGCTGCGTTCCTCCTTCTTATAATACTTCTGGAGCCAAAGAAACAATTTTCATGAAGTCTTTTTCACGAAGTTCTCTAGCTACAGGTCCAAAGATACGAGTACCACGAGGGGTCTTGTCATCTTTAATAACTACTGCTGCGTTTTCATCGAAACGGATATAGGAACCGTCTTGACGGCGGATACCTTTTTTAGAACGAACAATAACAGCTTTGACTACGTCGCCTTTCTTGACAACGCCACCGGGTGATGCATCTTTTACAGAAGCAACGATTACGTCACCGATATTGCCGAATTTGCGATAAGAACCGCCCATGACTTGGATGCACATAATACGTTTTGCACCAGTGTTGTCGGCAACATTCAAAATTGTTTGTTGCTGGATCATCGTCTATTCCTCCTTACATCACTCTTATTTTAGTCTTTCAAGAATTTCAACAACTCTCCAACATTTATCTTTAGAAAGTGGACGAGTTTCTACAATTTTAACTGTATCGCCAACTTGGCACTCATTGTTTTCATCATGAGCTTTGAAGCGTTTTGTGCTAACCATTGGCTTGTTATATAATGCGTGAGGTACTTTACGTTCTACAGCAACAACAACAGTTTTATTCATTTTGTCGCTTACAACTTTACCTACGCGGACTTTACGTACGTTTCTTTCTTCTGCCACGATTTTAAGCCTCCTTTTCAAACTTTAACAAATCTGTCATTATGCGTTTTCAGATTTAAGTTCAACTTCACGTTGTACAGTTTTAATACGAGCGATTGTCTTCTTAACTTCACGAATGCGCATAGGATTTTCTAATTGACCTGTTGCAAGCTGAAAACGGAGGTTAAATAACTCTTCCTTAAGACCGGAAACTTTTTGTTCCATTTCGGCAGCGCTCATATTGCGAATGTCATTAACCTTCATTTACGTCACCACCCAATTCTTTACCCTTAACAACAAATTTGCATTTGATTGGAAGTTTATGGCTTGCAAGACGCATAGCTTCACGAGCTGTAGCTTCTGGCACACCGTCCATTTCAAACATTACACGACCTGGTTTAACTACTGCTACCCAGTATTCAGGAGAACCTTTACCGGAACCCATACGAGTACCAGCTGGTTTAGCTGTAATTGGTTTGTCAGGGAAAATTTTAATCCATACTTTACCACCACGTTTGATATAACGAGTCATAGCAATACGGGCAGCTTCGATTTGACGGTTAGTGATCCAAGATGGTTCGCATGCTACCAAGCCGAACTCACCATGAGACACTGTATTACCGCGCATAGCACGACCTTTCATACGGCCGCGGAATTGCTTACGATGTTTTACGCGCTTTGGAATAAGCATTACTTGCCACCTTCTTCCTTCTTAGCAGGTTGTTTTGCTTCTGGCAAAACTTCACCTTTGTAAATCCATACTTTAATGCCGATACAACCATAAGTTGTATGAGCTTCAGCAGTACCGTAGTCGATGTCTGCACGAAGTGTATGCAAAGGAATAGAACCTTCACGGTAGGATTCGCTACGAGCGATTTCAGCGCCGCCAAGACGACCGCTTACCATGATTTTAATACCTTTTGCACCTAAGCGCATTGTACGACCTACAGCTTGTTTCATTGCACGACGGAAGCCGATACGGCGTTCCAATTGGCCAGCAATGTTTTCAGCAACTAAAGTTGCGTCCATGTCTGCTTGTTTAATTTCTGCGATGTTAACGTCCACTTGTTTGTCAGTGAAACGAGTCATTGCTTTTTTGATATCTTCGATACCAGCACCACCACGACCGATAACCATACCTGGTTTTGCAGTGTGGATAGTCAATTTAATACGTTTATTTGTACGCTCGATTTCAATGCGGGAAATACCAGCAATGAAAAGGGTTTCTTTCAAGAAGTTACGAATTTTTACGTCTTCATGAAGATTAGCAGCGAAATCTTTATCTGCATACCATTTTGCGTCCCAATCTTTTACGATACCGACACGCAAACCGTGTGGATTAACTTTTTGACCCACTCTGTTTCCCTCCTTCTTAAGCTCTTTCTTTAACTACTACTGTTACGTGGCTAGTGCGTTTCAAAATTTTGAAAGCTTGACCACGGGAACGAGGATGAATGCGTTTTAATGTAGGGCCTTGATCAACGAAGATCTCGGATACGTAAAGATTGTCAACATTCATATCGAAATTATGTTCAGCGTTTGCGATTGCAGAACGCATAACTTTTTCTACTACATCAGCGCCAACTTTCGGAGTGAACTTCAAGATGGCAAATGCTTCGCCGATGTTTTTACCGCGCACTAAATCAGCTACGATACGGATTTTACGAGGCGCGATTCGGATATGTCTAGCGATTGCTTTTGCTTCCATGTATTAATTCCTCCTATTTTCTGCCTGTAGATTTTTCGTCCTTACCATGACCTTTATAAGTACGTGTAGGAGCGAACTCACCTAATTTATGACCTACCATATCTTCTGTAATGAATACAGGTACATGTTTGCGACCATCATGCACAGCAATTGTGTGGCCTACAAAACTTGGGATAATAGTAGAGGCACGGGACCAGGTTTTTACAACTTTCTTTTCGTTAGTTTCGTTTAAAGCATCAACTTTCTTAAGCAAATGATCTGCTACGAAAGGGCCTTTTTTAATAGATCTGGACACTATTTTATCTCCTTTCCTTTATCCTATTTTGTACGACGTTTAATGATTAAGCTGTTAGAAGCTTTTTTCTTGTCGCGAGTTTTAACACCATGTGCTGGTTTGCCCCAAGGTGTAACAGGATGTTTACGACCAACAGGAGATTTACCTTCACCACCACCATGTGGATGGTCACAAGGGTTCATTACAACACCACGGTTACCAGGACGAACGCCCATCCAACGATGACGACCAGCTTTACCAATTACTAGGTTACTGTGTTCAGCGTTACCTACAACACCAACTGTTGCACGGCATTCTTGACGTACGCGACGCATTTCGCCAGATGGTAAACGAAGAATAGCATAGCCATTATCTTTACCCATCAATTGAGCGGATGTACCAGCGGAACGAACGATTTGGCCACCTTTACCGATTTTTAATTCGATATTGTGGATTTGTGTACCGTCAGGGATATTAATCAATGGTAAGCAGTTACCAGGTTTAATATCGGATTCAGGACCGGAGAAAACAACGTCACCAACTTTTAAGCCGTTAGGAGCTAAAATGTAGCGTTTTTCACCATCAGCATAGTTAAGCAAAGCGATACGAGAAGAACGGTTAGGATCATACTCGATTGTTGCTACTTTAGCTGGAATATTATCTTTAGTACGTTTGAAGTCAATAATACGGTATTGACGTTTATGACCGCCACCTTGGTGACGAACTGTCATTTTACCAGTATTGTTACGACCACCTTTTTGAGAAACCTTAGCGAGCAAGGATTTTTCCGGTTTGCTTGCTGTGATTTCGTCGAAGGCGGATACTGTCATAAACCGGCGACCAGCGGAGTACGGTTTAAATGATTTAATTGCCATTAGTGGGCCTCCTTACAACTAGACTCTTAGACACCTTCAAAGAATTCAATGGATTCGCCAGCTTTCAAAGTAACGATAGCTTTTTTGTAATCGCTACGTTTACCTTGTGTACGACCCATGCGTTTAGTTTTGCCTAAAACGCGAATAGTAGCTACTTTTTCTACTTTTACATTGAAGATTTTTTCAACTGCTTGACGGATTTGCACTTTATTTGCAGTCAAAGGCACACGGAAAGTGTATTTGCCTTCTTCCATAAGCATAGTGGATTTTTCGGTAATAACCGGGCGGATTAGTACATCATGTAATTGCATTATCCAAGTACCTCCTCGATTTTTGCGACAGCGCCTTTAGTAATGAAGAGCTTATCGTAATGAAGAAGATCGAAAATGTTCATACCTTCGCAAGCCAAAGCTTTAACACCTTGAATGTTGCGAGCGGAACGTTCAACATTTACATCACCTTCAGTGATGAACAATACTTTTGCATCACCAACGTTGAAGCTATTGATAATGTTCAACACTTCTTTAGTTTTAGGAGCTGCTAATGTGATTTCTTCCAAAACGTATAATTCGCTATTATTCACTTTATCGCTAAGAGCAGATTTAACTGCTAAACGTCTAGCCTTACGAGGCATAGCTTTGTAATAGCTGCGAGGTTGTGGACCAAATGTAGTACCGCCACCAATCCAGATTGGGGAACGGCTGGAACCGGAACGTGCACGACCAGTACCTTTTTGTTTCCAAGGTTTGCGGCCACCGCCACGAACCATACCTCTAGTTTTTGTTGCATGTGTGCCGAGACGTTCGTTAGACAATTGACGAACTACGGCTTGATGCATTACGGCTTCGTTAACTTCAACGCCGAATACTGCATCGTTTAACTGTATTTCACCGACTTTAACGCCGGATTGATTATATGTTGCTACTGTAGGCATTACATAATCCTCCTTTCGACAAATGATTATTTAACAGGTTTAACCGTGTTGCGAACCATAACCAAGCTACCTTTAGCGCCTGGGATACCACCTTTAACCAATAAAAGGTTACGTTCAGCATCAACTTTCACAACGGATAAGCGTTGTACGGTAACTCTGTAACCACCCATTTGTCCAGGGAGTTTTTTACCTTTGTATACCTTACCGCCACCACCGGAGATCATAGGACCGATGGAACCAGGTTCACGGTGAGATTTGGAACCATGAGTTTCAGGACCACGGGAGAAGTTATGGCGTTTAATTGTGCCAGCAAAACCCTTACCTTTACCTGTACCCACTACGTCCACTAATTCACCTTCTGCGAAGATATCAGCTGCCAGAGTTTGGCCTACTGTGTAGTCAGCTGCATTGTCAACGCGAACTTCGCGAAGATATTTAACTGGAGCTACGCCAGCTTTGTCGAACTGACCTTTTACAGGTTTTGTTAAATGTTTTTCTTTAATGGAACCGTAACCAATTTGTACTGCTTCGTAGCCGTCTGTTTCAACAGTCTTAACGCGCACTACAACGCTTGGGGTAGTTTCCACTACTGTTACAGGAACTAATTGGCCTTCAGCTGTGAAGACTTGTGTCATTCCTAATTTTTTACCCAAAATAGCTTTAGACATTATCGCACCTCCTTATAGTTTTATTTCAATAGATACACCAGCTGGTAAATCTAAACGAGTGATAGCATCTACTGTTTTCGAATTTGGTTCAAGAATATCGATTAAGCGTTTATGTGTACGCATTTCGAATTGTTCACGAGAATCTTTGTTTACGTGTACAGAACGAAGAATTGTGAAGATATTCTTTTCTGTTGGCAATGGAATCGGACCAGATACCATAGCGCCATTTCTTTTTGCAGTGTCTACGATCTTAGCAGCGCTTTGATCGAGAGCTTTGTGGTCGTATGCCTTAAGGCGAATACGGATTTTTTGCTGTTTAGCCATTATTAATAATTCCTCCTGTCGTCCATTTCGTGAATGGGCTGCTCCATAGAAATTCTCCTCCGCAGAGGCAACCTTCTACTTCATAGTTTAAAAACACAACACGAGAGCGGCA
>CAJZJY010000056.1 GCA_916050055.1 uncultured Streptococcus sp. | reverse complement strand
AGCACTCCAGAAGAAAATGAATCTCCTGCTCCTGTCACATCACAGACTTTCTCTGCTTTTATAGGTGTAAAAGTTTTTACGACTCCTGTAGCATCTGCAAAGACACCACATTTCGTTCCTTTAGTAATCACAACGTTTTCTACGCCATCTTTCTGCCACAAAGTAGCTAGTTCCGAAAGCGTATGTTCTCCGTATCTGGTTTGGGACTCATCCGCATTGACGACAATCCAGGTCACTCCTTGTAAATCGTCTGGGATTCGTTTCATCTTCGGTCCACTCACTGGAATAATGGCCAGTGGAATCTTCTCAAGACTAGTCAGCTGTATGAGCGCTTGTAATGTTTCTTGCGGAAGATTCAGATCTGCAATGACTAGAGATGCTTGTTTCACCGCTTCTTCGTGCGAAATAAGCCACTCAGGCGTCATTTCCTCACAAATGGACATATCGGCTAACGCCAGACACATATCTCCTTGAAGGTCCAAAATCGCTGTATAGTTTGACGTTGTTTCCCCTTTTAAGCGGTCTACAAGTGAAAAATCAATAATGCCTTCAGTCTCTTTTTCAAGCCAAGTAAAACTTTCATCATCGCCTGCAACTGACAACATCTTAACAGGCAGCCCCAGACGACCAAGGTTTTCAGCAATGTTTCTGGAAACACCACCGGCACTCAGCGACGAGACCACAGGATTACTCGTCTCAAGCACAAGATTTTCGAGCAATTGAACTTTCTTGTCCACGTTCATTCCGCCGATACAAAGTACGTAGGAATCTTTAAATTTCTTCTCTTCTGACATGAAACATCCCCCTTCGTATACAAAAAGGTTCGATGAATGGAGGTAGATGAAGCTTTGCCTTCATTCGGTCTTATACGCTTCATTATACGCGATAACCCCTACTCCAATCAAGCTATCCAGGAGAAAACCACAAATATTTCAAAGTTCATTCAGACAATTGTTCGGATTTAAAACGGAAACTACATCAAATTCACTTTAACATCAACAAAAAAGGACTCGAAAATTCGAGTCCTCTCAGTTCATTTATATGAAAATTAAACGTGAATTGGCATACCTAATGCTAATTCAGCAGTATCCATAACTACTTCTGATAATGATGGATGTGAGTGGATTGTTAATGCGATATCTTCCGCATTCATTCCAGCTTCAACTGCTAAACCTAATTCAGCAATAATGTCTGAAGCGTTCACGCCGGCAACTTGTGCACCAACGATTACGTTATCTTCTTTAGTAGTGATTAAACGAACGAAACCTTCAGTAGCGTTCAATGATAATGCACGACCATTTCCTGATAATGGGAATTTAGAAGCTTTTACTTGTAAACCAGCATCTTTAGCTTGTTGTTGAGTGTAACCAACTGAAGCTAATTCTGGATCAGTGAAGGCAACAGATGGCATTGCACGGTAGTCAACAGCCACTGCTTTACCTGAGATTGCTTCTGCAGCGATTTTTCCTTCGTAGCTTGCTTTGTGAGCTAAAGCTGGTCCAGGAACGATATCACCGATTGCAAAGATTGATTTAACGTTTGTACGTCCTTGGTTGTCAACTTTAACTAAACCACGGTCAGTCATTTCAACACCAGCAACGTCTAACCCTAACTCATCTGTGTTAGGACGGCGACCTACAGCAACCATTACGTAGTCAGCTTCAACAGCTTCTTCTTTGCCGTCTACTGTATACTTAACAGTTACGCTATCACCATTGTCAACAGCTTCTTTAGCCATTGCATTTGTTACGATAGTAACGCCTTTTTTAGCCATGTCGTCTTCAACAAGTTTAACCATGTCTTTGTCGAACATTGAAAGGATGCTTGGAGCACCTTCAAGGATTGTTACTTGTGAACCTAAGTTAGCATATGCTGAACCTAGTTCTGAACCGATAACCCCACCACCGATAACAACTAATTTTTTAGGAACTTCTTTAAGTGCTAAACCACCAGTTGAATCGATAACGCGTCCGCCAAATTTGAAACCTTTGATTTCGATTGGACGGCTACCTGTAGCTACGATAGCATGGTTGAAAGAATAAGTTTGAGCGCTGTCTTCAGTAACAACACGTAAAGTGTGCTCATCCACTAAGAACGCTTCCCCTTTAATAATTTCAACTTTGTTTTTCTTTAATAAGTACTCAACACCAGCAGTTAATTTCTTAACAACTTGGTTATCTTTCCATTCTTGAGTTTTAGCGAAGTCCAAAACAACTTCTTTAGCAGTCACACCAAATACTTCTGAGTGTTGTGCTTCTTGGTAATGATGTCCAGCTGAAATTAACGCTTTAGATGGAATACATCCAACGTTTAAGCAGACACCACCAAAATATTCTTTCTCAATAATCGCAACTTTTTGACCTTCTTGAGCTGCACGAATAGCTGCAACATATCCACCAGGGCCGGCACCGATTACGACTGTATCTAGTTCAATAGCGAAATCGCCTACTACCATTTTTTTCACCTCTTAAAAGTTTTCAAATAAGGAACCGACGTAAACCCATGTCTACGCCGTTCCTAACAATTTAATGAATTAAGCTTCCATTAATAATAATTCTGGATCATTCAATAGACGTTTCAATTCGTTCATAGCTTTTTGAGCAGTTGCTCCATCCACGATACGGTGGTCAAAGCTTAATGATAATTTCATGTTACGTCCGATTACGATTTCATCGTTTTCGTTGATAACTGGTTCGCGAACGATTGTACCAACACCTAAAATCGCAACTTCAGGGTAGTTGATAACTGGAGTGAACCAACCGCCACCTACTGAACCGATGTTAGAGATTGTAATTGTTCCTTGTCCCATTTCTGCAGCTGTTAATTTACCTTCATGAGCTTTTGCAGCTAATGCGTTAATTTCATCTGCAATACCAAACATGCTCTTAGTATTCGCATCTTTGATATTTGGAACGAATAAACCTAAATCAGTATCAGTTGCAATACCGATGTTGATGTAGTTTTTGTAAACAATTTCTTGAGATGCATCGTCGATAGAAGCATTCAATACTGGGAATTTCTTCATTGCTACTGCTAAAGCTTTAACAACGTAAGGTAAGAATGTTAATTTAGTACCTTGTGCAGCTGCAACATCTTTGAATTTCTTACGGTGATCCCAAAGTTTAGAAACTTCAACTTGGTCATGTAATGTAACGTGTGGTGCAGTGTGTTTGCTGTTAACCATTGCTTTAGAGATTGCTTTACGCATTGGAGTTAATTTAACGCGTTCTTCACGTTCAGCTGATCCAACGAATGGTTTAGCTGGAGCTGGAGCCGCTGCTGGTGCAGATGCTTGAGCTGGTGCTGCTGGTGCAGATGCTGCTGGAGCTTCTACTGCCGCTGGAGCTGCTGGAGCTGCTACTGGTGCGCCACCGAAGTTATCGATGTCTTCACGAGTGATGCGTCCGCCTTTACCAGTTGGAACTACTGCTGTAATGTCAACGCCTTTTTCACGTGCATATTGACGAACTGAAGGCATTGCTAATACTAATTTACCAGGGTTGCTTGCTGCAGGAACTCCTGTTGGAGCTGCAGGTGCTGCTGGTGCTGCTGCTGGTGCTGCAGATGCTGCTGGAGCCGCTGCTGCAGGTGCGTGAGAACCGCCTTCTGTTGCGATTTCAACGATTACATCACCAACGTGAGCTACTGTTCCTTCAGAAACTAAAACTGCTGTAACAGTTCCAGCTACTGGAGAAGGAATAGATTCTACTGATTTGTCGTTTTGTACTTCGAATAAAATGTCATCTTCAGCAATCTTGTCGCCTACTTTGATGTCGATTTTAACGATTTCACCTTCTGCAATTCCTTCACCGATGTCAGGTAATTTGAATTGGAAAGTGCTTGATGCTGCTGGTGCAGCTGGTGCAGGGGAAGCCGCTGGAGCCGCTGCTGGTGCAGATGCTTCTGCTGGGCCTGAACCATCGTCGATAACTACGATGACGTCGTCTACGCGAGCTACTGTACCTTCTTGAACTTTAACTTCTAATACTTTACCACTTACTGGAGAAGGAATTTCTTCTACAGATTTGTCGTTTTGTACTTCGAATAAAATATCATCTTCTTGAATTGTATCTCCGACTTTAATGTCGATTTTTACGATTTCGCCTTCTGCGATACCTTCACCGATATCAGGCATTTTAAATTGGAAAGCCATGCTTGTACATCCCTTCTTATTTTTATAAAACTCTAAAGAGCACACTCAAACGAGAGGCTCTTTAGAATGAAAATTTGTTGAATTAGAAGTTCACTGTTTCGCGAACTTTAGCTTCAATATCGCTAGCATTTGGTAACCAGTCGTTTTCTGCTTGACCAAATGGGAAGATTGTATCTGGAGCTGCAACACGTCCGATTGGAGCTTCTAAGTTTAAGATTGCGCGTTCAGCAATTTCAGACATAACCATTGCGCCGATACCAGCTTGACGTTGTGCTTCTTGAACAACAACTACACGACCAGTTTTTTCAACTGATGCTAAGATTGTCTCTAAGTCTAATGGAGAAACAGTACGTAAGTCGATAACTTCTACTGAGATTCCTTCTTTTTCTAAGTTCTCAGCAGCTTTAACTGCTTCACGAACCATTGCACCGTAAGTAATTACAGATACGTCTTTACCTTCACGAGTTACTGCAGCTACTCCTAGAGGAACTGTGTATTCTCCTTCTGGAACTTCTTCACGGAATGAACGGTATAGTTTCATGTGTTCTAAGTAAACAACTGGGTCGTTGTCACGAATAGCTGAAATTAATAACCCTTTTGCATCGTATGGGTTTGATGGGATAACCACTTTCAAACCTGGTGATTGAGCTACTAAACCTTCTAAGTTATCTGAGTGTAATTCTGGAGTATGTACCCCTCCACCCATTGGTGAACGGAATACGATAGGCATTTGACGAGTTCCACCCATACGGTAACGTGTACGAGCTGCTTGAGCTACCACGCTATCCATTACTTCGAATACGAATCCGAAGAATTGGATTTCAGGAACTGGACGGTAACCTTCTAATGCTAAACCGATTGCTAAACCACCGATACCAGATTCTGCTAAAGGAGTATTGAACACGCGGTCTTCACCGAATTCATCTTGAAGCCCTTGAGTTGCACGGAAAACCCCACCGTTTTTACCAACGTCTTCCCCGAAAATTAGGACATTTTCATCACGTTTTAATTCAACAGCCAATGCATCCGTGATGGCTTGAATCATTGTCATTTGTGCCATAATTATTTATTCTCCTTTGCTTTAAAGTATTCGATTTGTTCTTTAATAACGTTTGTTGGTTCTTCAAACATTGTTTCTAAGAAGAATGAAACTTTTTGTTTAGGTTGTTTGTCAGCCTCTTTAATCGCTTCTTTGATTTCTTCTTTAGTTGCTTCAATTACTTCGTTTTCTTTTTCTTCTGACCATAAGCCTTTAGCTGTTAGGTAGTTACGGAAACGAATTAATGGATCTTTTTTAGCCCATTCGTCTTGAATTCCTTCTGGTTGGTAACGAGTTGGGTCGTCACCTGATAATGTATGAGGACCATAACGGAAGCAGATTGTTTCGATTAACACAGGACCGTTTCCAGCAACTGCGTATTCACGAGCTTTTTTAGTTACAGCGTAAACTGCTAATGGGTCCATACCATCTACTTGGATACCAGGGATACCAGCAGCAACAGCTTTTTGAGCTAATGTTGGAGCAGCTGTTTGTAACTCACGAGGAGTTGAAATTGCCCAACCGTTGTTTTGAATAAAGAATACTGCAGGAGCTTTATATGCACCAGCGTAGTTAATTCCTTCATAGAAGTCCCCTTGTGAAGATCCTCCATCACCAGTATAAGTCACTGCAACATTTTTCTTACCACGTTTTTTAAGACCTAAAGCAACACCAGCAGCTTGTACATATTGTGCGCCGATGATGATTTGTGGTGGTAAAGCTTTTAATGATTCTGGGTACATGTTACCTGCAACATGTCCACGAGACCATAAGAATGCTTGTGATAATGGTAAACCGTGTTTTACTAATTGTGGTACATCACGGTAACCTGGTAAAAGAACGTCGTCTTTCTCAATAGCTTTGATTGAAGCTAATTGTGAAGCTTCTTGTCCAGCTGTTGGAGCGTAGAAACCTAAACGTCCTTGACGGTTTAATGCAGTTGAACGTTCGTGTAAGATACGTGACCATACCATGTCAGTCATTAATTGAACTAATTCGTCATCAGACAAATCTGGTACTAAGTCAGGATTTACAACATTTCCTTCTGCGTCTAACACTTGAACCATTTCGAAGTTCGTGTTACTTGGTGTGAAAAGTGCATCGAGATTGAATTTTTTCTTCGTTGCCATACTTCTTTTTTCCCCTTTTCTATAAGAAATTGTGCTTAACAGACAAAACAGGTAGTTAAAACTGTACTATTCCCTCTGCTATCGTATAATAATTTAACAAACTTTTGTGAAATATGCAAGCAAAGAAGACTTTATAGAGCGTTTTTGTAAACTTTGTGAAAAAACTACCACTATCTTACGCTAAATAAAGTCTTCTTTTATTCTTATTTGTTCATTCAATTTTCTGTTTTCAAATTTTTTCAGTAAATGAATTCTTAATTTTCACAATGAAACTGTACTAGTCTGTTGATGAAAACTGTACTATTATTTTAAAACAGTTTTAATTGTTTATAAAGTCTATTTGTATTTTCAAGATGCGAAACGGTAAGTCCTATCAGCCTTATCGGGCGTTCTTCCATCATTTCTTCAAACAACTGAACTGCAATCGAATAGATTTCATCGTGTTTATTCAAATAATCACGCATTGTAACACTCTTAGTGATTGTATTAAATTCCGAATCTCTTAACTTCAGCGTGATGGTTCTAGCAGCTAAACTTCTTTTCTTCAACATTCGTTCTAATTCTTGTGCAAACTCCTCCAAGTATCCCGTTAGAATACCATGGTCGGTCGTATCCTTTATTAAGGTTCGCTCTGTTCCGATGGATTTGCGTTCCCTGTGAAGCGTCAGTTGGTCATTTGACTCCCCTCGTACTTGCAAGTACAATCGTGGGCCAAGGGTGCCAAACTTCTTCTCCAGTTCTTCCTTAGATAATGGAAAGAGATCTTCTCCTGTTA